>JAFGTJ010000068.1 GCA_016934195.1 Anaerolineae bacterium
CCGGGGGTTGGATGCCGGGGCCGACGACTATCTGGTGAAACCGGTGCGAAACAAAGAATTGTTAGCGCGAGTGCGGGCCAATGTCCGGCGCGCGCGGGTGCCAGAGCAAGCGCCCAGCAAACCGATCTTCCGCCTGAACGACCTGTTGATCGATTTCGCGCAGCGCCAGGTCGTGGTGCGCAATCAGTCTGTCCGGCTGACACCGATAGAATACAAGCTGCTCTATCACCTGGCGGTCAACGCCGGACGCATCCTGACTCACAGCCAGTTGTTGTCCAAAGTATGGGGGCCAGGATACGAAGAAGACACGCAGTATTTGTGGGTAAACATCAGCCGGTTGCGCGGCAAGATCGAGTACGAACCCAGCTCGCCGGAATATATCCTGACCGAACCGGGCGTAGGCTACTATTTACCTGACAACGAAGCCTGATAACCAACCCGTTTTACACCGCGTCCATATTCTGCGTGGCTGATCGAACAACCGGATCGGCCACGTTTCATTTTTCGTTTCGGCGCTATAATCGGCGGAACTCTATCCTGAATGGATCGCTGTCGGAAATGAGGCGGAATGGCTTTGGATGTCAAAATTGGCGATGTAGTGCAAATGCGCAAAACGCACCCCTGCGGCAGTGATCGCTGGAAGGTCTACCGCGTCGGAGCCGATATTGGGCTGCGCTGCCTGGGCTGCCAGCGCCGGGTAATGCTGACGCGCCGCAAGTTTGAACGCAGCGCCAAACGAATCGTGCCATCGGATGCCGGGGAATGATGCCGCGCAAACGAGTCGTTTTTCTGATGTCGGATACGGGCGGCGGGCATCGTTCAACCGCCGGGGCGATCCGGGATGCGATGGCACTCCGCTATCCGGGCGATTACGAGTTCGCGTTGGTGGACGTGTACCGGCGCTACACGCCTTTCCCGTTCCGGTACATGCCGGAAATCTATCCGCGTTGGGTGAATTGGGCCAAACATACCTGGGGATGGGCCTATGAGGTCGCGAACGCCCGCTATCGCGCCGGGTCGATCATGGCCGTTTTTAAGCGGCTGTGGCGGGATGGAATGCGCCGTTTGATTGCCGAGCACCCGTGCGACGTGATTGTCAGCGTGCATACCCTGTTTTCGCGGCCTGTGATCCACGCGCTGAAACAGGCGCAGGAAGAACGTCCGCTGGTTGTATCGGTTGTCACCGATCTGGTATCGACGCACGCTTTCGCGTATGACCGGGACGTGGATCGTTGTCTGGTCGCAACTCAGGCCGCGTATGACCGGGGCCGGATATTTGGTCTGACGCCGGAGCAACTGCGGATCACGGGACTGCCCGTTCACCCGTCGTTTGTGCAGGATGTGCCGGGTAAAGCCACTGCCCGCCAACAGCTAGGATGGGATGATCGACTGCCTGCGGTCTTGCTGACCGGCGGCGCGGACGGTATGGGACCAGTCTACCGGATAGCGCGGGCAATCAACGCGCGCCGGTTGCCGGTGCAGTTGATCATCATTGCCGGACGGAACGCGGCTTTGCAGCGCCGGTTAACGGCTTTGCAGTGGAACCAACCCACGCGCATTTACCCGTTTGTGATCGACATGCCGGTTGTGATGGCCGCCGCCGATATCCTGGTCACAAAAGCGGGACCGTCCACTATTTGCGAAGCCTGCATCGCCGGACTGCCCATGATCCTGAGCGGGGCCGTACCCGGTCAGGAAAATGGCAATGTCCAATACGTGGTAGAAAACGGCGCGGGCGAGTACGCGCCGGGAGTCGTCCCGGTTGCCCATACCGTTGCGGACTGGGTAGCCGCTGGACCCGGTGCGCTGGCGAAACGGTCGGCGCGCGCGCGGGCGCTGGGCCAACCGGATGCGGTCTGGACAATCGCGGACGAGATTCACCAGCAGGCGCAGCGCGGGCCTGTTCCGGCACTTCAATCCCGGCGGCTGTCAAGACAGGTGCCGCGTTTGCGTCACACACCGGAAGACGGGTGGGTGCTATAAATAAAACGGGGAGTACCATGATCGCACGGTACTCCCCGCTGCGTTTACAGGCGTGAATTGCGGCTGATTATTCGGGTTTCACGAAACCCTGTTCGATCAGGTAATTCACGATTGCGTGCGCGTTGCTTTCGGGCGTGCTGTCTACCGTCCCCAACAGGATTTCGGGGTTGACGGGCGGTTCATACGGATCGTCGATGCCGGTAAACCCTTTGATCTCGCCGCGCCGCGCTTTGGCATACATCCCCTTTGTGTCGCGGCTTTCGCAGACTTCGAGCGGGGTATCGACAAATACCTCGATAAAGTGTTCGCTGCCGACCATGTTCCGCACGTCGTTACGGGTAGCGCGATAGGGACTGATAGCCGCACAGATCACCATGCCGCCGTGCTGTACGATCTCCGCCGCGACGAAACCAATCCGCCGGATGTTGGTGTCCCGATCTTCTTTGCTAAAACCGAGGCCCTTCGACAAATGGGTGCGTACCACGTCCCCATCCAATACCGTCACCTGGCGGCCATGTTCCAGCAGCAGGACCGTCAATATTTCGGCAGTCGTGGATTTGCCCGACCCGCTCAGTCCTGTGAACCAGATGCAGACCCCTTGACGGTGGCGCGGCGGGTAGCTGTCGGCCAGGATTTCGGCCACTTCCGGGCGCGTGAACCATTCCGGCAGCGGGCGACCGTTGCCCAGATAATCTTCGCGCACCTGGGTACCGGACAGCGATAAAGTCCTGGTTCCCTCTGGGATTTTCGACACTTCTTCGTAACGGTCTTCTTCCGGCAGATACGACACCAGCCGGAATGGGATAACCTTGACGCCGAGTTCTTCGCTGTGCTGCTCGACCAATGTCTGCGCGTCATACGGGCCGTAAAAGGGTACACCCTTCGCGTCATTGCCCGGCCCGGCGTGGTCGCGTCCCACGATCAGGTGATTCGCGCCGTAGTTGCGCCGGATCAAAGCGTGCCACAGCGCTTCACGCGGGCCGCCCATACGCATCGCCAACGGCAGCAGCGAGAGCAGCACCCGGTTGGAGTCATAATAATTGCTGGTCAGCGCTTTATAGGTCCGTACCCGGATGAAGTGATCGACGTCACCGGGTTTCGTCAGCCCTACGACCGGATGCAGCAGCAGCACGCCGTCCACCTCTTCGGTAGCGCGCTTGGTCAGTTCCTCGTGGACGCGGTGTAAGGGATTGCGAGTCTGGAAGGCGACGATGTTTTCATAGCCGAATTCTTCCAGGCGGGCGCGGGTTTGGACCGGAGTGAGTCGCAGTTCGCGGAAGTCAGCATAGGGGGGCAGTTGCAGGACTTGCAACTCGCCGGAAATGTTGACCGGTCCCCAACTGTGCATTTCGGCCACGATGGGATGAGACGTGTCGGTAGTCCCAAACACTTTCTGAGCAACTTCGTTGTGGTCCCACTCATACATATCTTCGATCTTCATGATCGCCAGCAGGTTATTTTTCTGGTTGCGAAGAGCAATCTCCTGACCGATCCGAATTTCGGGCGCAGGCTGGATGGACAACGTGACCGGGATCGGAAACAGGTGCCCGCTGGTCAGACGCATCTCGTCCAGCACACGCTGGAAATCAGCCTGGCCCATAAATTGATCCAGCGGCGAAAATCCCCCAACGGCCAGCAGTTCCAGGTCACACATCTGGCGCTGGGTCAATTGCACAGAAGGCAAACGGCTGGCGTATGCCTTCAAGGATTCAATTTCATCTGGGGGGGCCAGCAGGTTGACTAACTCGCCACCATAGGGTGGGATCAAACGCGATTCGCTCATAGGTAAAACACCTCTGTTATTGGACTATCAAACAGCCGCCTATGGTAGCACAACGTAGAGGTGTTTCCAAGATGCAGCCCCCTGATGGGTCCACGAATGACCTGTTGCTGACTTGGGATGTGTGGGTGAAAACGGCCTCACCCCCTAAATCCCCCTCTCCAGCAGAGCTAGA
>JAFGTJ010000006.1 GCA_016934195.1 Anaerolineae bacterium
CTCTCAAAAAACACGTTCGTAGCGGCGCTTTCATCCACCAGCACAAGGCGGGTGGTGTTCCCGCGCCACCTTCATAAAAAACCTACCACTGAAAGGAGGAGGCCAGGGGGAGGGGTAAACCGGAGTAAAACAAGGTCCGTTTCTCTATTTCTTGCCGAATACATACCAAAGACTAACCCCTGATACAGGCAACTGGGGGTATTATATAAGCGATTATCGAGTCGCTTTCATCCAACGGTAGATTATCATGTCAATTCGCCAAACGACCCTTTACACTTTTCACAAGCAGTTTGCTACAGACCCGGCATGGCTGGCCCGCGCGCCGGGGCGCGTCAACCTGATCGGCGAGCACACCGACTACAACGACGGCTTTGTGCTGCCCGCCGCCATCGACCGCGCGATTTACGTCGCGGCCCGCCCCCGCCAGGATTCGACCGTGACGCTGGTATCGGTCGATTTTGACGACCGGACCACATTCACACTCGAACATCTGGACGATCCCGATTTGCCGGGATGGAGCCGGTATCCGCGTGGGGCGCTGTGGTGGCTGCGTGAACACGGGTACGCTGTGCCCGGTTTTGACGCCGTGATGGGCGGCGATATCCCGGTCGCGGCGGGATTGTCGTCATCGGCGGCGGTCGAGGTCGTCATGCTGGAATTGGGCTTAGCCCTGGCGGGCGCGTCGATGTCCCAACGGGATAAAGCCCTGGCCGGAGTTGAGGTCGAGCACCAGTTTATCGGGATGCCGTGCGGCGTGATGGACCAGATGGCGTCCGCGATGGGCGTGGATCAGCACGCGCTGTTGATCGACTGCCGCAGCCTGGACACCAAATCGATCCCGGTGCCCGACGGGGCCAGCATCGTGATCATGGATACCACCAAAAAACGCGGGCTGGTCGATTCGGAATACGCCCTACGCCGCCAGCAGTGCGAAGCCGCCGCCGCGCAGTTGGGCGTCCCGGCGCTGCGGGATGCGTCGTTGGAGCAGTTGGAAAACGCCAAAGACGCGCTCGGTGACGTGCTCTACCGCCGCGCCAAACACATCATCACGGAAAATTCCCGCACCCACGCCGCTGCTATCATGCTTGAAGCCGGTGGATTAAAAACGGTCGGGCAGGCCTTGCAGGACAGTCACATCAGCCTGCGTGACGATTACGAAGTAAGCTGCGCCGAACTGGACGTGATGGTCGAACTCGCCAATACGCAGTCCGGCTGCTACGGCGCGCGCATGACCGGCGCGGGCTTCGGCGGGTGCGCGGTCGCGCTGGTGCAGAACGACGTGGTAGAGCCATTCACGGCGGCGGTCGCCCCCGCTTACCAGGAACGGACCGGCCTCACGCCGCAGATTTACGTGTGCCAGGCGGGACCGGGCAGCAGTATCGAGCGGTTGGGTTAATACGGACTCGTGCCCCAACCCGATCCCCTCCCCGTCCGACCTCTGCGCGAAGTCGCGGTGCTGTTTTTGCGCCTGGGCGCGACGGCGTTTGGCGGTCCGGCGGCGTATATCGCCATGATGCGCGATGAAGTGGTTTCGCGGCGCAAATGGATCGACGACCGGGAATTTCTAGACCTGTTGGGCACAACCAACCTGATCCCCGGCCCCAACGCGGTTGAGATGGCGATGCACCTGGGCCACCAGCGCGCCGGGTGGGTGGGTCTGGTGGTGGGCGGGATCGCGTTTGGGCTTCCGGCGATCCTGGTGTCGCTGGTGCTGGCGTGGCTGTACCAATCCTACGGGACGACGCCCGCCGCCGGGTGGCTGCTGGTCGGCGTCAAGCCGGTCGTGATCCCGCTGATCATCGCGGCGCTGTGGGCGCTGGGACGGCGCGCCGTTCAGGGGCCGCTCACCGCCGCAATCGGAATTGCTGCCGTCGGGTTATATCTGGTCCATACCAACGTAATCGCGCTGCTGCTGATCGGGGGATTGGCGGCGATGCTGGTCCAGAACACGCGGCGGTTCGCTTCGATGTGGGCGGTTATGCTGCCGGGCACGCCGTTGGGCCTGCTGACCGCTGCCGGAACCGCCGCCGGAACCGCCGCCGGAAGTGGGGTCGGACTGGGCGCGCTGTTCCTGGTATTTCTGAAGGTCAGCGCGGTGATGTACGGATCGGGTTACGTGCTGTTCGCGCTGCTGGAAGCCGAGTTGGTGCAGCGATCCGGCTGGCTGACGCAGCAGCAGTTGATCGACGCGATAGCCGTCGGCCAGATCACGCCCGGTCCACTGTCGAATACGGCCACGTTCATCGGCTACGTGCTGGCGGGCGTACCGGGCGCGCTGGTGGCAACGCTGGGCATGTATATTCCCCCGGCGGTGATCGTCACGCTCAGCCACCCGCTGATCCCGCGTTTGCGGCGCTCGCCCTGGTTGAGCGGGTTTCTGGACGGCGTGAACGTGGCGGCGTTGGGATTGATGGCGGCGGTTACGTGGAAACTGGGACAGGCGGCGTTTACCGGTGGCTATACGGTCGCAATCGGAGGACTGGCGGCAATCTTACTCTGGCGGTACCGGTTGGGGGCCGGTTGGTTGGTAATCCTGGGGGGCATACTGGGATTGATCGGCGCGGGGCGCTGAATCATATCGCCGGTAGCTCATATCGACATGGTTGGGGCGTTAGAACGCAGGCGAGATTTTAAAGTGAGGCAAAACGAGTGACCGGAAACAACGATACGCGCGTATGGATTGATGGCGAAGAAGTGGAGTTCGTGGCCTGGACGCTGCGCGAACTGATTTATACTCGCCCTGATTTTGAGGATACACTGATCCGGCTGCCGCAGCGCACGGTCCAGCGTATGTTGCGCAAAGGGACCTTGAGGATTGAGGGCGCTCGCCCGGAGTGGGCGAATCCCGACGCAGGGGACGAGGCGTAATCTTTGCTAACTGGCGCAATCGCCGGTATGGTTAGGCGCGTGTTGGAAATCACCGTACCGACGGAATCATGAGCGACAATCACAGCATATTCTTTGACGAATGGCGGCAGTGCCTGTACGCGCACTACATCCACGTTTTGCGCGCCGGGGACGCCATCACCGAGCCGACTCTGCGCCGCGTCCTGCTCAACTCCGGCCTGACCGATACCGATATCGCCCAGATGCGGGCCAAAGCGCTTGAACTTGGCCCGCTGATTCCTGGTACGGCCTGGCTGTTTGACGACGAGTCCCCCGCCGAGGATTTCCCCGCCGAGAATGCTCCTGGCGGCGATACGGCAGATACGGCGGTACTACTGGATGACGCGCCATCTTCTGAGGATGCGCCATTGGAAGATGGCGCGCCATTTTCCAGTGATGCGCCGGAGGATTATGTGCCCGCACCGGATACCGTCCCGCCAGATGACAACGATCCCGGTGACGACGACTGGCCGGACGATCCCGGTTTGCTCGATGAGGAGTCACCCGACGACACGCCACCGGACTCCGATCCCAACGCCGGGGCGCAGTTGTCGCTGTTCTGAGAGTGTTTCCCCACAAGTAGGACTGATTCATTCGGATTAAATTTTTTACCGCAGAGCACGCAAAGAGGTAGCTCCGCAGAATAACGTGATCGGTAGTTTACCCCTATCCCCCCGGCCCCCTTTCCCCGTAAACGATACTACTCCCGAAATAGCCGGATTTCGGTTTCTTTGTGGTGAAACCTGATTCGTGGCAACTGTTGGCGAATGGCGCGCGGGATGATCGGAAAATGGCCTCAC
>JAFGTJ010000416.1 GCA_016934195.1 Anaerolineae bacterium
CAGACTCGCACGTTTTTAAGGAGCCAAACATCGTGTCACAGCAGGGCGTCACGCCGCAAAGTGAAGATTTTTCCCGGTGGTATACCGATATAGTACAACGCGCCGACCTCGCGGATTATTCCCCCGTGCGCGGCTGCATGATCATCAAGCCGTATGGCTACGAACTGTGGGAAGGCGTTCGGGATGGGCTGGACCGCCGCTTCAAGGCCACCGGCCATAAGAACGCTTATTTTCCGCTTTTTATCCCGGAGAGCTTCCTCAAAAAAGAAGCCGAACACGTCGAGGGCTTTGCGCCGGAACTGGCGGTCGTGACCATCGGCGGCGGCAAGGTGCTTGAGGAACCGCTGGTCGTGCGTCCCACCTCGGAAACCATTATCGGGTGGGCGTTCCAGAAGTGGATTCAGTCCCACCGCGACCTGCCGCTGCTGATCAACCAGTGGGCCAACGTGGTCCGTTGGGAACTGCGCACGCGGTTGTTTCTGCGCACGATGGAATTTTTGTGGCAGGAAGGCCATACCGCCCACGCCACCTACGACGAAGCGCAGGCCGAAACGATGCAGATGTTGGGCGTCTATGCCGATTTCGCCATCAACGACGCTGCGATCCCGGTGATCCAGGGCCGCAAGAGCAACCAGGAACGGTTCGCCGGGGCGCTGAACAGCTTCAGCATTGAGGCCATGATGCGCGACTGCAAGGCGCTCCAATCCGGGACCAGCCACAATCTCGGCCAGAACTTCGCCAAAGCGTTCGAGATTCAGTACACCGACGATAATAACGAGCTTCAGCACTGCTGGACCACGTCGTGGGGCGTCAGCACGCGCATGGTCGGCGCGATTGTGATGACGCACGGCGACGACAAGGGACTCCGGCTTCCGCCCCGGCTGGCCCCGATCCAGGTGGTGGTGGTGCCGATCTTCCGCCAGGAGGAGGAACGCGGCCCGGTCATGGAAGCGGTCGAACGGCTGGTTCCGCCGCTGCGTGACGCCGGAATCCGCGTGCATGTCGATGACCGCGATAACCTCTCGCCCGGTTTTAAGTACAACGACTGGGAGATGCGCGGCGTCCCGCTGCGGTTGGAAATCGGCCCGAAGGACGTCGCCAAGAACAGCGTGGCGCTGGCCCGCCGCGATATCCCCGGCAAAGAAGGCAAGGGCTTTTTCCCGCAGGACGGGCTGGTCGAGACGGTGCGCGCGCAGTTGGACGCGATCCAGGCCAATCTGCTGGCCCAGGCGACCGAGTTCCGCGATACGCACCTGCACGAAGTCATCGGCAGTTATGACGATTTCCTGACGGTGATCCAGGGCGACGAGTGGGCGTTATCGTGGTTCTGCGGCGGCGCGGACTGCGAGCAGAGGGTCAAGGCCGACGCGCAAGCCGTGAGCCGCTGTTTTCCGCTGGACCAACCGCATCCCGGCGAAAAAGGCGCTTGCATCATCTGCGGCGGCGAGGCTGACGAAATGGCCTATTTTGCGAAGGCGTATTAACTTCACCGCTATAATCCCGCGTGCGCGAAGCGCACACCTCCAAAATACGGAGAGGGGACTTGATCACCGCGCTGCTCCCCTCTTGGCGTATGGAGAGGGGGGAAACTGACACGAAAATCGATCCGGTAGGGGCGCTGCTTGCCGCGCCCTCGGTCAAAAGAAAACAGGGCGCAGCAAGCAGCGCCCCTACGCTAATACGGCGGTGATGGATTCGCTACAATACTGCTCATGGGGAAACCAAATAGACTCCGCACAATCCGTAGGGCGGGACCCATGTGTCCCGCCGCTGACGACCGGACGGTTGGTTGCACGGAGGCATACGCGGGTGCCTCCCTACACCGTGACAACCATGAATTGTTTTATGCGGATTTGAATTGGTTTCTCCATCAGGACGGGAGAAAATACCTTGCACATCATCCGGCAAAACCTGGCAAACCACATTCACAGCCCTGGCGGTGGCTTCTGGGGCTGGCTGGCGGTCCGGTTGATGGGCGTCCGCAACCGGCAGATCAACGAATGGACCGTTGCCCGCCTGGACATCCAGCCGACCGATCATATTCTGGAAATCGGGTTCGGCGCGGGAAAGTCGATCCAGCGCGCGGCGCAGCAGGCCACAGCGGGCCGGGTAGCGGGTATTGACCCCTCTCCGGCGATGGTTCGAGAGACATCCCGGCGGAATCGCGCCGCGATTCGGGCCGGGCGCGTGGAGGTCCGGCAGGGCGACGTGATGGCGTTACCCTTTGACGCTGCGACATTTGACAAGGCGTTCGGCGTGGGCGTGATCTACTACCTATCGGAGCCGGTCGCCGCGCTGCGCGAGATCGGGCGCGTGCTGAAACCGGGCGGGCTGCTGCTGTTATTGGTCCGCGAACCGGCGGCGCTGGCGCAGAATCCGGTCTTTCAGGAAAGCGGCTACCGGACCTACGAGCGGGACGCGGCGGCGGCGCTGTTCACCGAGGCCGGGTTCACGGCGGTCGGGACCGAAACCTGCACGTATGACGAAACGGCGTTTGGCGTGTTTGGCCGCATAGACCCCAACAGGAGCTTGTAATTAATGCCCGTTTATATTTTGCTCAGCACGTTCACCGAACAGGGCGTCAGCGCGGTGGTGAACAAGCCCTCGCTGCTGCGCGAGGTCAGCCAGGATATCGAGAACCTGGGCGTCACGGTTTTGCAGCAGTACGCGACGTTGGGCCAGTTCGATTTTGTCCACGTCATCGACGCGCCCGATAACGAGACGGCGGCGCGTGTCAGCATCGAGCTGACCGTGCGCGGCATCCTCAAGCCGTTGAGCCTGCCCACCATCTCGATCAACGATTTTATCAGCCGCCTGAGCCTGGACCGCAGGCCGTAGACAGAATCATGGGACGCAGATGAACACAGATAAACACAGATCAAAATAAAAATCTGTGTGAATCTGCGTTTATCTGCGTCCCATTCTGCCTTTCCCAATGGAGTGTTCACCATGCCCCCTGAATCTGTCGCTTTTGACCGCGCCGCCGACTATTACGACGAAACGCGCGGCTTTCCGCCCGATCAGCAGCCGCCCATCGCCGCCCTGATCGCGCGCGCCGCCAATTTGACCCGCGCCAGCCGCGTGATCGAAGTGGGCATCGGCACCGGGCGAATCGCGCTGCCGCTGGCGGAACACGTCCGCGCCATCACGGGAATCGATCTCGCGCGCCCGATGCTGAATCGCCTGCGGGCCAAGCGTACTGCCGAGCCGGTGCATATCGCGCAGGGAGATATCACCCGGCTGCCGCTG
>JAFGTJ010000417.1 GCA_016934195.1 Anaerolineae bacterium
CGCAACCGCAGGTTGCGCCTCCATTCGAAATGGAGAGGGGGGGAGAAAACAAGCAGCGGCAAACATGCAAGTCCCCCTCTCTAGCTCGGCTGGAGAGGGGGATTGAGGGAGTGAGACTTAGCTACTCAGGCCGGTTACTTGATTTCTTCAAAGTTCAGCGAAATACCGTTCACCACCGGGCCGTAGCACGCCGAACTGCCACCGCGTCCCGGCAGGTTGTCGGTGGCGCAGACCGCGTTCAGGCCGGACCCCTTCGCGGGATCGTCGGACGGTGCGGAACCGCGCAGCCACAGCGTACCGCCATCGTCGGTCTGGACCGCGCGCCCCGGCAGGCCGCCGAACCCGCCCACCGTCGAGGTGGTGGTATCGTCTGTGGCAGGCGGCGGGCCGCTGGTCACGTCCAGGGTGTAACTGCCGGTCGTGGTGCCGTCTTCCAGGCCGTTACGGGTCGCCACGATGACATACGTGCCGCTTTCCGGCAGACGCAGGGCGATCTGGGCGTTGTAGCCGCCGCCGCTGTCATCATCTTCCGCGATCACTTCGTCGTTCGAGTCGATGATGCCCAGGTAGGTATCCAGGTCGCCCTCGCCCGTCATCGTGATCGTGACCATCTCGCCCGCGTCACCGCTGAAGGTGTACAGGTTAATGTACACATCATCGGTGATCGCGCCGCTGGCCGATCCACCCACGTCCACCGGCCCCAGGTATTCCACGCCGGACGGCAGGCTGGAGTCTTCTTCCGGCGCAGGAGCCGGTTCATCGGGTTCGCCTTCCGGCACGCCCGCGATCAGGACGTATTCCCCGGCGGTCTTGCCCGCGTCGATGCCGCTGCGCGTGGCGATGATGTAGTAGGTGCCGGGTTGTTCGACTTCCAGGCCGATGAACGAGTCGGTCTTGGTGCCGCCCACGTCTGCGCCGCTGTCATCATCTTCGGCCAGCAGGTCACCGCCTTCGGTGGCGAAGATCAGGTACGGATCGACATTGCTGTCTTCGGCGGCGAACATCGCCATCACAAAGGCCGTCGGTTCCTCAATCGTGACGGTATACAACTGGGCATAGGAATCATTGCTGATCGCTCCGGCCATCGGTTCAGCCAGCGACAGATCGCCCATGTAGAATACGCCCGGTTCCAGTTCCACCGGCTCGACCGAGGGGGTATTGGAAATATTGGTGGAGTCCTGGTTCTGGGGACCATTGCCGCCCGCCAGGTCTAGCGTGTAGTTGCCCACGCTCTTGCCCGCGTCGAGGTCGTAGCGAGTCGCCACGATCACGAAGTCGCCGGACGAGGGTAGGGTGAACTCGATCATGGCGTTGCTGTTGCCCGCGCTGTCATCATCCTCGATCAGCACTTCTTCCGACGCCAGTTCGATCAGGCCCAGGTAGGGGTCCAAACCGCCTTCGCCGGTCATGGTGATCTGCACGCGGTCGCCCCGGCTGCCTGCAAACTGCCACAGCTCATAATAGGTCTGGTTGGTAATCTGTCCGGTCACGGAATCGCCGTAGGCCACTACGCCCCCGGCAGCTTCCACGCGCGCGAAGGCGGGAGCCAACGCTACGACCAGCGCCATCACGACGACGACGGCAACGAAACGGTATACACGAGATGCTAACATGAGAGTTTTCCTCCTAACTCGATGTGCTAACAACGGTCCTACTTTTCCGTACCCACGATTATCGTGTGGTTGGGATTCTGGCGCAAATAAACTCAACGCCGTTCTTGGAAATAGTATCGGTTCCCTGCGTGACCGCAGCGTGACCGAGTAGTTTTTTCCTCGAACTGCTCGAACCGTTATCGCCTACCGGAGCAAGGAGGATCGCCCCGGCGTTATTCTTCCCAACGGACCCGGATCACGGTTTTCTCACCGCCCTGATCGAGCCGCTGTACGTCTTCCGCGTACCAGACTGTAAAATCAGTTCCCGGCGGGAGGAACCGTTTCGCAAACCCGTACAGCACACCGTACTCGAAATCATCTGGATAAAGACCCCCATGCAGCGTCAGTTCATAATGGCGGTCAGCCAGCTTTTGGGCGGTTTTATACCCGATATCCCCGTTTCGGTGATTGGACTGGTAGTGATCGTCCCAATGTTCGATCATGTCCACAAAGGACGGTTGGCCCAGTTCCGGCGGCATATACGCGGTTTCGGCAATCGCCATTCCGATAGCTACGAAGTTGCCCCCCCAGTTGCCTTCAGTCACCAGATCGTTTAGGAGATTATGAAAATTCCGCATCGGGAACCATCCCCCGGCCTGAATATGGGTCAGTTTATGTTTTCTGAGATACGGGGCGATGTTCTCGGCATTGATATTCTCGATAAGCGCCAGCAGGGTTTCCCCTCTGACCTCGACGTTGGGATCGCATTCCAGGTGCCGCATTGTCGTTCTCCAATTCTGTTTTCCCCGCCTTCGATGAGTTAAATTAATTTTACCACAAAGAACAATGTTTCCACAATCATTCTCGAAAATTATTGAGGACAATACATCAAACTACCTTCAATGGCTTAAAAACGGCCTTCGTCCCGGCTTCTCTCCTCTCTGCCTCGGTTGGAGAGAGGGAACCGAGGAGAGTGAGGCCGTCTTGGGAATTGGGTGCGATAACCCCGAATGATTTCCGGTGACACAGCGCCCCCTACAAAATTGGGGGCGACCAGGTGTTCGGCAGGGGTGTATACTGGATGTGAGATAATCGTACAATAAGGACTCGCACCATGACACACCGATCCCGCAACGTCCAGACCGCCCACGAACCCCACGCGCCCCAGTACCAATGGGCGCTCGATTCGACCGGGGAACCGCTGCACATCACTCAGGCGGAACGGAGCGGCGTGTATCGCTGCCCGTTGTGCCAACGGCCCATGATCGCCAAGTTGGGCGAGATCAAGCAGCACCATTTCGCCCACGAACGCCTGGACATCTGCACGCCGGAAAAAGTGATGCAGGCGGTGGTGGGACGCTGGCTGGTGCGGCAGCTTCAGACGCGGCTGGACGAGTCCCGGCCCTGGATGCTGACGTGGTTGTGCGCGTTATGCGGCGAGCAGCACAGCGCTGATCTGCTGGACGGCGTGACCAGGTTGGAGGAACGGTACGAGGCGGACGGGCTGCGGGCCGATATCGCGCTGCGGGCGGCGGACGGAACGCTGCGCGGGCTGGTCGTCCGCCAGGAATCCCCCAATGCGGACCTGCTCCAACGCGCGGCGGAACGGGCGATCCCGGTGATCGCGGTTGATGTGGCGCTGCTGGCCGGGAATCTGGCGGGCGTGATGGTCTATAACGGTCCCTGCACCACGCGGGACGCCGCCAACCGTCAGGGAATCGTGACCGATATTGCCGCGCTGCGCGACTCGCTGGTGCGGGCGGTGGCGCTGCCGCCGTATTATATTTACGGTCCACTGAACGAGGACGAGGGGCTGACGCACATTTTTATGTTGGGCAAACGCCGTTTGTGGCTGCCGCCGATTCTGTGGCAGCAGGCCATCGGTGGACTGCACCACACCATTCACCCCGCGCTGCAAATCATCACCCAGGAATGGCCGCAGGACGACGGCTCCACCATTGCGCTGTATTACATCACGGCCCGCGAATCGCGTGCGGTGGCGGTGCGGAAGTTCGCGCCCGGCCAACCCGTGTATGCCAAACTGAATTCGGCCCTGTTTCACACCAACCGCCTGACTGCCGGGCATGTGGCGCGCAGCTTCGCGGAGGTGTGAGGCGTCATAATAGAACGCAGATGAACGCCGATACACACAGATTGAAAAATTACAAAAATCGGTATTGATCGGCGTCCATCTGTGCCCCCAACGATTTCTTGCACAACGTTTACGGTAATCCGACTCTCCTCTTATGCTGCGCCGAGATTCTTCTAACAGTCCTGTGGCATGATAGGGCCAGTAATCAATACCGATACAGATGTGATGGTATTCGCACAAGGTCAAGAGGAGAAAACACCATGTCGAACGTGATCCGTTGGGTTCCCCGCACACCGTACCGCACCCTGGACCAACTGTTTAACGAGCGCTGGACGGCAGGCAATGCCCCGTCCGCGCTGCGTCCCGCCCTGGACGTGATCGAGTCTGAGGATACGATCACCGTGCGTGTGGACCTGCCCGGCCTGTCGCCGGATGATGTGACCATCGAGATCGACGGCGACCTGCTGACCATCAGCGGGGCGTTCCAGTCCGAGATCGACGAGGAAAATGAGCGCTACCACCACCGCGAGCGCCGTTATGGGGTCTTCAAGCGGACGCTGCGCCTGGACGATACGCTGGATCAGGACAATACCACCGCGACGTTTGATAACGGCGTCCTGACGCTGGCGCTGCCCAAGCTGCCCGAAGCGCAGCCCCGGCGCATCGCGGTTCAGACGGCGTAGCGATTAGCTTTTAGCCGTCAGCAATTAGCCCCTCCCCGCAAGCGGAGAGGGGCCTTTTTTGTCTCGCAGGTTTTTGTATCCTACTCGTATACCAGGAAGACCGCCGCTACGACGCTTCCGTTTCCGCCTCTTTTACCTTCGCCTTCTTGATGAAATGAATCCGCAGCCGCGCTTGCTCAAACCGCGCCTGTTCTACGTCCAGGTTCCACAGCGCATAGGGTAACACGATATTCCGCCGGTAGGGGCCAACGCGCAGCGTCAGCTCGTCGGTGGAACGGTACAGGTCCAGGTCGCTTTTCTCCGCGAACGGTAGTGGCACGATCAGGTGATAGCCGCCGTTGCCATCCGTCTCGATGCGGTGCGCCTGCTCCGTGACCATCACGTCTGCCGGGTTGCGCTCACCATACAGCGCGTCGGCCAAGCGCCGCAGCGTATCGAATCCGCCTACCTCGTCGTTAAACAGCGGCGCGCGCAGCATCGGCAGTTCCCCAAACGCCTCGCGGATAAAGGCGATATTTTCGGCCTGGTGATCTTTCCACGCCTGGAAGTACGGATCGGTCACTTCGTCAGGGATCACGCGGTTGCACAGCACCGCATCGACCGCGTAACCGTACAGGTTCAGGTAGGTGTAGGTGCGCTGCGTCTCTTTGATCACCATGCGCTCCGGGTTGACGACCAGCCGCAAACTGCTTTGCGTTGGATCGGCCAGCAGGTCGCGCACATGGTCCAGCGTATCGAACAATCCGTCGATGCTGTCCAATGTTTCGGTATCGGGCAGTTCCGCGCCCATCAGCGCCTTACCGACCGGGCGCAGCAGGCGGCCCGATGCGCCGCGCATCAGCGACGTGATCCGCTGGAACCACCAGCGCGTGGTATCCGGCAGGCTGAGCAGACGCAGCGTTTCGGCGGTCGGCGCGGCATCCACGATCAGCACGTCGAATTCGTTGTCCTCAGCGTACTTGTTGATCCACAGCAAATGCGCGCCTTCTTCCAGGCCGGGCAAAATGGTCACTTCCTCGGCCACGATCTCGTTGACCCGGCGCGAATCGAGCACACTGAGCATGTAGCGTTGGATGCGACCCCAGTATTTGTCCATCGAGTAGCGGGCGTCCACTTCCTGCGCCCACAGGTTATCCCGAAGCTGGACCGGTTCCGGGCCGATCTTCACATCGAACGAATCGGCCAACGAGTGCGCGGTATCGGTCGAGATCACAATAGTACGCAGGCCCAATTCAGCGCAGCGCAGCGCGGTCGCGGCGGAAATACTGGTTTTGCCGACGCCGCCTTTGCCGGTATGTACGATGATACGCATAGCTTGCCTCGCGCTTTCTGTTTTTACACTTGAGTATACAAGTGAATACGCCGTTGGCGCACAAACGGTGCGCGAACGGCGTGTTTTCCTACGCAGATTTTATACAAACGGGCGAGGCTACTGCACGATCCCATCCATCGGCAGCAGGATTGACGGCGTGATGTCCTCAAAGAAAATCAAGAAATCAAACAGGGTGCTCAGCGTGGCCAGTCTGATCATGAACGAGTCCGGTCGATCAGGATCGTAGACGCTGCCCACGTTACGGAAACTGCGCCCATTGCGTAACCATTGTGCGCCATCGTCGCCGGGACCGATATCGCGTAGATCGAGCCAAAACGCGGGCAGGCCCGCCTGTCGCAAATATGCGCCAACTGCCTCATCCGGCGCGGGACCGACCTCAAAAACCTGTAGATCGCCCACTTCGACGGATTCGGATTCAATATCAACACGCATTTCGCGCGCATTAAAACTGCCATGATCGAAAGCAAACCCGACTGACACATACTCTGTCCCGTAGTCGTCGTCTAACCACATGCCCATATCCCAACCGCGCGACTCCCAGATATGGCCGTTATGCGCCCACAGGATGATTTTAGCGTCCGGCCCGGCCCGCTCTAACAGCCATGTCACGTTTTCGGCCATGTAGCGATCACGGGCACTCGTGCCGCCGGTGGGACGGCCTGAGAATATGTCCTCGGACTGCACCACGATCCGCGCATTTTGCAGCGCAGCGGCGAACGCTTCCGGCGACGTTGCCGCCGCGTACCGGTCCCGGCGCGTCAGCATATCCTCGTAAACCGCTTGCAAATCATCGTGATACGCTTCGGTTTTATCGCGCGGTAGTTGACTATAGGTGGGCATACCGAGCGATTCACGAATGAGTTCCAGGCAGCTATAGCGCTCTCCGGCCAGCGCCGCCGCGGACGCGTCGATCCCGTCCAGGTAGGCCAACACATTTTCGGCGGCTACGTCGGGATATTGCGCGTCAAATCCCGTGAAATGCACCGCCGGACGGTCGCCGCGCTGAACGTTGTAGTCGCGCAGCCACTCGATCAGGTCCAGCACTTCCTGCGTATTCCAAACCCAAAAATACATGCCCGCCAGCAGCGCTGCCGGATCGCCTTCCCCGGTCTGGACGTAGCCGTTCACGCGCTCGGCTTCGGGCCAGTTGGCCTCCATCGCAAAGATTGTGAAACCCATTTCCTGCACCAGAAACTCGAACAGCCGGTGTTTCATGGTGAAAAATTCGTGCGTGCCGTGCGTGGCTTCCCCTAATGCCACAA
>JAFGTJ010000418.1 GCA_016934195.1 Anaerolineae bacterium
AGCACCCTGAAGGGCGCTCCCTCCCCGCGCAGCCAGGGCCATTGATGGTCCTTTTTGTGCGTAGGGGCGCTGCTTGCCGCGCCCCGGTAGGGGCGAATTGCCCCTACAAAAATTCCTGTTTCCCGCGCGTTCTGGTAAGGGCGTATGGGCTATACCGCCCCTACGAAACAGGCTTCAGGATCAGATCATCCTCTGGCACCTCGGCCCCCGGCACGACATGATACACCCGGTCATAATACACTTGCAGCGCGGGACAATCCTCAATACGCTCGACCGCCATATCGGTACAGCGCGGCACATCGTACACCACGTCCAGCAGTCCCAACTCGACCATCGTATCAAATTTGGCGATACCGGGCGAATGGCTGACCGTCTGCACGCCGGTATCAATGTCCTGCACGATATCGTCATAGACGGCCCGTTCAAACGCGCCTACGATAATATACTCGATCTGGTAGTGATCGATCAGGCGCATAGCGACGCGAATGCCGTCCGGCCCGCTTAGCTCGTAAAAGGCCGAGACGTTATTTTCCCGCACCTGGATCAGCTTGTCCAGATCAGGCAGGCTGTGCTGCTGAATCTGGTGGAAACGCCAACCGAGGATCGTCGGCAGGCCGGTATTGATGGCGATCCGCCCGCCCCAATGGTATTCGGACGGGATATAGCGCCCCTCCATGACGACCGGCGTGCCTTTGACATTCTCCTCCAGCCAGCGGATCATGTCGTAATCGCCTTCCAGCCGCCAGTACAGGCCGCTTTCACCGTGTACCGCGTACTGCATGTAGGCGATGCTATCCAGCGTCAGCGGCACGTCCTCGCTGAAACGGTCCTTGAACCGTGCCTGAGTCGCCAGCAGCGGGTACATGAGTCCCAACGTCAGCAGAATCGCCAGCCCGAACTGCCAGACCGCGCGCACCGCCCCGCCCCAGCGATCCGAACAACGCAGCATCCACGCCAGCCCGACTCCGCCGGTAATGCTCAGCAAAAACCACGCCTGCAAATAGAATTTAAACACCGTGTTCTGCCGCCCGATATCGCCGTCCAGCACCACGATCTCGACGCCGAGCGTGATCGCCAGCGCCAGCACGATAATCGCGTAGAGGGCGCGCATCAAAGCATGTTGGCGCGGCAGGAAAAACAGCACCGTCGCCCACACGATCAGCGGGACGACCAACTGCGCGACCGCCACATCGCGCACGCCGTAGACCAGCGCTCCGAGCACCACCACCAGCGGCCCGCCGCCGACCACCAGGACCGGCAGGGCCAGCCCTTCCAGGTCGCGGACGCGGGTCGTGCGCAGCCAGCGCGCCGTCTGCCAGATCAGGAATGATGCTATCAGGAAAATGAACGTCCCATGCACGTACAGGTAGGCCCATAACGGCGTGGTATCGGATTCCCAGGGTTTGATCTTGTTGTACGCCGTCGCAAAGTAGCGGGTGAACGGCATCCCGACCACAAACGTCAGGCCCACGAACAGCCCCACGCGCCCCAACCAGTCCACCAGCACGCTTTTAGTAATACGCGCCCGCAGCACGATCAGCAGCGCGATATACAGCCCGATCACGACAACGACCGCCGCCGCGCCCCACACCAGCGCGCTGGATAAACTCAGCGACGGGTCGATCAGCGTTTCGCCAATCTGTAACGGTCGCGTGGCCTGCTGGTCGGCCTGCATCCGGCGCAGGAAATAGTAGCCCACCCGCGCCGCAATACCGAGCGGCACGGCGAACAGCAGCGGCCACCACTCGCCGCCACGTTCCGGCCCAACCCACGACCACACGCGCGCCGCCGCCTCAGACGGGGGACGAGTCGCCGCCGCCCGCGATGCGCCCACCCACGCCACGTAGGTTAATCCCGCGCCGCCCAGGATCAGGTAGGTGATCCAGTCCCAGGAATTGGTCGGACGCAGCACGCCGACCGCCAGCGCGCCCAGGATCAGCGCCGCGCCGGATTCCCACCAGCGCCGCAGGTGATGGCCCGCCCCGATGATCTCGGATAACAGCCAGACCAGGACCAGCAGCGTGATCGGGAAAGCGATCATGTGGGCGTGCAGGTCGCCGTACAGGAAGGTGAAATAGGGCATTTCGGCAATCGCGCCGCGCCCCGCCCCGTTGGGTAATTCGGTGATAATGCGCGTCGGTCCCCAATGCCAGCGGTGAGTCGCCATCGGCAGCGGTTTACCGTCCAGCACGTCGCCCAACCCGGCGAAAAACGCGCTGATCTGGTGGCGCAGGTTGGTAAACTCGTATTCCCACAGCTTGTAAACCGGCGGGTGATTGGCGTAATTGTCGATGTAGATATCGGTGCGTTCCGTCGCGGCGCGGATCAGGTCCATATTCTCGTCGCCAGCGCCCGGATCACGCCCGTGTTTTTTGCGGAAATCGCGCAGTTCTTCCTGGTAAAAATCGTCGTAAATCTGGGTGCGGCGCGCTTCGGCTTCCGCCAGCCGGACCTGGTGGTACAGCGCCGGTTGGGACCAACGGGGTTGGCCGTTCGCGTCCGGCATGGAGGCCACGCCCGTCACCAGGACGTGCAGCGTGCCCAGGTTCCCCAGGACCAGCGCCAGCAGCAGCGCCAGCAGTCCGGCGATCCACGCGCTCCCGGCGGGGAGGAGGGATTCGGTAGCGGCTGGTGTCTCGGCATCATCTCCGGTTAGCCCCTCCCCTAAATCCCCTCCCCCCTGCGCTTCGCTGGCGGAGAGGGGACTTGACGCCCACCACGATTCCCCCTCTCTGCTTGCGGGGAGGGGGTCAGGGGGAGGGGCTAACTGCGC
>JAFGTJ010000419.1 GCA_016934195.1 Anaerolineae bacterium
CCCCCCCACGCCGGATTCGCTTATACAAAGTGGTCAAACAGGGTAAAGATGAGGGTCACATAGTCAGTGAATGTCGGTACTTCCATCTGGAATGCTCCTGAAATACAAAATGGGATTTGTCTTCAGAAGCATACCGCTTCACGGGCTATATTTTGCATCCATATTGATGCACATCCCTCATTTATAGGGTGTGGCTACTTAGAGGCAGCTTGATTGGGCATTGACTTTCTGCCGAACGATACACTGCATCCACAATTTCTACCGCTTTGTAACCATCATAACCCGTAATCGCCGGAGTACGTGATTCGCGAATGGCCATCACAAACTCGTGGATCATGCCCTGATTGGCATCTGAACCCCAATAGGCGCAATATGGACGCTCCGCGTTTTGCGCGTAGACGGACATGACCTGCTTGAACGCATCGACGGTTGCAAATCCCTGTTCGGCAACCAGCTCCATGGTCAGCCCTCCCCAGGTCGTATAATTGGGAGGTTTGCTCCAACTGCAATCAATCGAGGCGAATGTCCCGTCTTCGAAGGTGAGCATGATCAACCCGCCGGTTTCGACATTGACATCTTCATGACCATAAAAGATATGGTTTAACTCGGCATAAACTTCAACCACTTCGCAACCCAAGAACCAACGCAACAGATCAGCCACATGAACAGTGTGATCAGCAGCAGCACCACCTCCGGCCAACCGCTTGTCAACGAACCAGTCGCGCGGATAGGCTGTGTGTAGTTTTGGGAGTTGGCCCTGATTTGTTGCATTGCAGCCATAGATATTGCCTAGATGCCCTGAATCGATCAGCTTTTTTATCTCGATAATGGGGGCGCTAAACCGCATTGGGAAAGCCGTCATAAGCTGCACACCGGTTTTATTACACACATCGATCATGGCTTGCGCATCATCAAGAGATGTTGCCAGCGGTTTCTCTGAGAGAACGTGTACACCGGCTTCAGCCGCCAGCTCGACCAGCGGGCGATGGTTGGCGTTTTCGGAGCAAATGATCACCCCATCGGGTTGTTCAGCCAACAATGTATCGTAGGTTTCGAACCATTTTGTATTGTATAACTCGGCAAAATGTCGTCCCCGATCCGCGTTATCGTCGGCAAAACCAATCATTTCAACATCTGGTATAGCGCGCAGATTGTGGATATATCCCTCAGCATGCAAATGGGCAAAACTCATTATCGCTAACCGCATGAAGTTACCTCCTACACCATAACTCGCTGGCCGGTCTGCACGGACTCGATAGCTGCCAGTGCGATCCGTAGGGCAGCCATACCATCGGCTGCTGTGACACGTGGATGTGCATGGTTGGCAATGACATCGTAGAAATGTTTGATTTCCGTGATATAAGGATTTTCAATAAGTGGGCTAGTCGGGACACGGGGTCCCGCGCCGCTCGCGTCTCTCTTGAGATAGACGCCTAGCGGGATCGAGCTTTCTGATGGATGCTCGATCAGGCTGCCATCACCAGCGATTTCGAGCGCTGTACGGAACATACCTGATGGATAGGCCCAACCGCCTTCAATATTCGATAGTGCTCCATTCTTGTGGTGTAATATCGTCAGGGCATAGTCCGTTTGAAGGTCAGGCTGGCTGCTCTTGGCACTTTTGGCAAAAACGCTTTCGACCTCTCCTGCCACCCAACGCGCATAATCAAAATCATGGATCATCAGATCGAGTATCATACCGCCCGATTTTTCCTCATCCATTAACCAATTATCCTGCGACCACGTGGGACGCGCGCTGACCCGGCGCAGCCGCACAACGCCAACCTGCCCGATCTCACCTCGATCTACAATGGCTTTAGCCTGGGCATATTCCGGGAAAAAGCGCACGACATGCCCAACCAGCAACTTCACACCTTCGCGCTCACAAACTGCGATCATTTCTTCGGCCTGCTGCGGAGTTCGAGCAAGCGGCTTTTCGCAGACAACATGTTTACCCGCCGCCGCTGCCTGCATTGCCATTTCATAATGCAGGTGAGTTGGCGTGCAAATATCAACAATATCTACAGCTTCGACCAGGGCTTCTAAACTGTCAACGGCGCGCGTGCCGCAGTTATCCGCCAATTGGCGTACCTTATCCGGGTAATCAGAATAAATTGCTTCCAGGCAGGCCGGGGTCTTGGCCCACCCTGCTGCGTGCAAGGTACCCATAAGACCGGCACCCACGATTCCGACTCGTAGCATTTTCCCCTCTCAAATCTATGCCTACTATAATTATTTAACCGCCCCAGCGGTCAGCCCGCGGATTAGCTGGCGCGAGAAAATGATGTACAGAATGACCATCGGGATCATAGCGAGCGATAATGATGCAAGCACAGCATTCCAGTCATTTACGAATTGACCGAGAAATGACTGGGCACCCAATGTAACCGTTTTACTTTTTTCTGAAGGAGCCAGAATCAGAGGGAACCACAGATCATTCCAGATCGGAATCATGTTGAATACCATGACCGTACCAAGTGCCGGACGAACTAACGGCAGAATCATTAAATAGATACGATATTCGCTCGCCCCATCAACCCGCGCGGCATCTTTCAGATCACGCGGGACTTGTTTCATAAAATTCGTCAGGATGAACACCGCCAACGGCAATCCTGATGCCGTATAAACTAAAATCAATGCATACAGTGTGCCAACTAAATGCAGATCAACCACCAGCCGCAAGATACTCACCGTACCCAACCGAATTGGAATCATAATCCCCAAAGCGAGATACAGGCCCATAATCGCGTTACCCGGAAAACGATATTCGGCCAACGCCCAGGCCGCCATCGATCCCGCCAACATAATCAAAAGGAGGGAAGCGAGCGTTACAATAATGCTGTTTTGAAAATAGGAAGGGAAGCTGGCGCGGTCCCATACGGTTTCATAGCCAATGGGGTCCCAGGTGTTGCTATTAGGCATCGCATATGGCGTTGTGAAGATAGCGCGTTTGCTTTTAACCGAGTTGATTACGATCAAGATGATTGGGAACATCGCCAGGGCGGTATAAGCCAGTAAAACAAGATGAGCGATCACTAACTGAATCGTTTGCGCAGGTCGAAGTTGCCGTATCGCTGTCATGGGGATTAGTTCCTAATATTCAACCTGAAGTATGCGGCGCTGCCACCCAAACATATAGAGGAGTACACCGGCCAGGATAATGAGAAACATCACGCCCGCAATCGTAGCCCCCATCGTAGGGTTGCCCGGCGTGAGTTGAATGCCGAAAAACGTACGGTAGAAAAATGTACCTAAAATGTCCGTTGAATAATTCGGCCCGGCGGTAGCTCGTTGCGTGGTATAGATCAAGTCGAAGGCGTTGAAGTTTCCCACAAAGGTTAAGACTCCCACGATCCCTACGGTGGGCAAAATGAGTCTGAATTTGATGCGCCAAAACACACCCCACGCGGTAGCGCCATCAACACGCGCGGCTTCGATCAACTCATCAGGGATACTGATCAGGGCGGCGAGAAAGAGCATCATCGGGATGCCTATCCATTGCCAGACCGAGATAAGCGCCAACGTGGGCAGCGCCGTATTTTCCAGTCCTAACCAGGGCTGGTTTTCAATTGCGTCGATGCCAAACCCAAGAGTATTTAAGTTATCAATAATGTTGGCATTTATAAAATCAATGACATCGGCGGAAATACCCCACAGGGGACTGAGAATCATACGCCAGATAAACCCAATCAGCACAACTGATAGCACAGTTGGCGTAAAAATAACCGTGCGATAGATTGCCCGCCCCCGAATAAACTGCGAACTCAGCAATGCGGCCAACAAAAGCCCTATGGGATTCTGAACCAACATATGGATCGCGAAAAATTTTATGTTGTTTTTGATGGCCCCTTCCAACCGAGGCTGCCATAGATCATCAGTGGTCAGTTTTTGATAATTATCCAGGCCGACAAAGACTTCTTGCTGGTTATCGTCAGGCGCATACAGGCTCAGACGCAGCGAGTCGATCAGAGGATAGATCATAAACGTGGAATAGATGATAACGGCGGGAGCGAGGAAAACAATAATATGAAGTGGGAATTTGCTTCTATTGGCCCATAGTGTTCGCAGCATAAGTTTTCTCTCTAAAATAATCTCAGCTAACAAAGCACATATCGTTAACGTAGTATACAAAAAGGTGCCAGTGGAAAAAATCAACCGGCACCTTAACTTAATTACACTAAACGTTTACTGCTGCGGTTCGTACCAGGCCTCAAGCCCTTCCTGGACCTTATCCGCCGCTTCCTGCGGGGTGAGATTGCCATTCAGAACTTCGGCGCTGTAGAGCCACAGGTCTTGTTCGTTGTTCGGCTCGCCGCGCGACAAAATCTGGTAGGCCGAGCGAATCGTAGACTCGCATTCATTACGCCAATCCAGGAATTGCTGCGCGACCGGGTCTTCGAGCATAATCGAGTGGTTGGCGAGCGAGAAGAAGCCGGGCAACTGGTTGGAGTACAACCCGGCAAATTCGGCAGTGGTCAGCCATTCCATAAAGATCAACGCCTCGTCCATATGCGGCGTATTTGCATTTACACCCATCGCGATATCAACATGATCGCTGATGTAGCAGTTTTCAGAGCCTTCGGGCAGCGGCGGTTTGAAAGCGCCCATCTCGAAGTCAATTTGAGGATTGAAGGTTGAGATGTCCCAGGAGCCTGCCGGATAAACTGCGCCCATCCCCAACGCAAACAGATTTTGCGCATCCGGGTAGGAAATCGCCTGATAGCCATCGGGCAAATAGGGCTGCCAACGCGCAAGAGCTTCAAAGGCACCCAGGAACCCGCCTTCGTTGTACTTGTGAGTACCTGCGATCAAGCCCAAGCGGCCCTCTTCACCAAGCCAGTAGTTCGGCCCGATGTTCTGGTAACCCATAGTGGCCGCTTCCCACTGATCAACGGTTCCCATCACCAACGGCGCATAAAGACCATCGGCCTTAACTGCCTCAAGCAAAGCCAGGAATTCTGTCTCGGTTGTCGGTTCTGTAAGTCCCAGTTCGTCAAAGATAGTCTTGTTATACAGGAATCCGTGAATTACCGAGGCCATGGGGACACAGAATACATCCGAACCATCATCCGTGATCCAGGCGCTTTTGGCAACATCACTGAAGTTTTCCATACCGGCCAGTTCGTTGAGCGACACTAAATGTCCACTCTGGAACAAGTTAAGCGACTCGTCAAATGGACGGCAAGTAATCAGATCGCCAGCCGTGCCACCTTCGAGTTTTGCGCGTAGTGCGCCATTATATTCAGTCGGCGCAGTGGGTTGGAAGACAACTTCGATGTCGGGATGTGCCGCGTTGAAAGCCGGAATAAGGATATCCTGCCAGATCGTCAAGTCGTCGTTGCGCCAACTTTCGATGGTGAGCGTGACTTTTTCTTGTGCTTCGGTGCTTGCTGGTGCGAGCGCCAAAATCAATGTTAAAACCAGCGCAACTCCAAGTACTTTTTTCATGACTAATCTCCTTGAAAAATGTTGATAACGTACATTAAGGGTTACGGTGGAATATGTAATCAATGCGCCTCCTTTACAATGTTTGTCCTGATCTTAATTTGAGACACATAAATTTGCAATTCCTACATATGCGAAGCGACTCCGCCCGCTCCAGTGCTGTGTCCCGAATCCCCCATCGTCAATTTTGGGGTCAGTACAGACAGTTTGCGCACCGGGTAACGCTGGCAAAACGCCCTTAACTCCGGCAGCGGAATCATGATGTGTTTGTTTGCCATCATAACGATTCCTGTAACAACCTGGTCGCGGCAAGCAGCGCCCCTACTCCATGATACACCTTCGGATCATGAGAGCAAAACCCCCAACCGCTTGAGCACGCGCAGCGCGCGCAGCGTCACCCATTTGCTTGGCTGGTCCTTTTTCTCAACATCAATCCACGTCTTGCCGTTGTAATTGTACTCCATGCGCCACTGGCCCCGGTCATCCTGTTTGGACAACACCAGCGCGGCGGCATCATGCAGGCGTGGATCGTCCACGACTCCGGCCTCGGTCAGGACTTCCAGGTTTAGCAGCACATCGGTCACATAGCCCAGCGGATAACCGAACTTGAACCAACTCGAATTGATACGCTCCTTATACGGATAGTCGGCGCGCGCGATATCGTGACTCAGCAAGAAGTCAATACACGCCTTGACAGCCACCTCGATCTCCGGCGTGCGTCCCGCCGACGGCACGGCATTAAGTCCCCACAGCACCCGTACCGCGCCCCATCCACAAGGCAGACCGTAATTCGCGGAACAGAGAAAACCGGGTCCCTGAACGCCGCCTCTAAGATAGGTTCCGTAGCCATCGCCCGTCACAGATCGCGCCAGGAAATCAATCGCCCGCTCAAGGCGTTCGTCATGCCATACGCCCAGGTCCAGCAGCGCCCGGACCATGTTACCCCACAGACAGTGTATAGCGGTGCTGGGGCTGCCATTGATGGAAAAGGCCCCGGCTTTTGTCTGGGCGTGGGAAAAAATGTAGTCGATAGCCCGCTGCACCCGCTCATTCCGCCCGTCGCAGCCCAATTGCGCCAGGAACAGTACCGACCAGAGCGTACCCTGGTATTTCGGCGCATACCCGGCCCCCGGCTTGACCCAATAACCGTCCGGCTCCTGGGCGACGAGAATAGCGGGTACAGGTCCGGTGTTCATCACGTCCGCCTGGGCGCTGACAAGCTCCGGGTCATTCCCTGAACGGTCCAGCAGGTCGCGCAGAGCGATATAGCGAACGCCAGGGTTGGCGGTATCGGGTTCCAGCAACCAGGGCAGCGAGTTGGCTTTGAGTTGGTCTGACCATACGCTCATTGGAATGGCTCCCGCAAGTTCTCCAAACGTACTCTCATCGTATCATGAAAAACCCATATCACAGGAAAACAAAAACCCCCGACCGTGTTGGTCGAGGGCTTCATGAGGTAGCGGGGGTAGGATTCGAACCTACGACCTCCGGGTTATGAGCCCGACGAGCTGCCACTGCTCTACCCCGCATCGTGAGAGGTGATCTTACCATCACGCCCCAGGACCGTCAAGACCGAATTTTTCCCGCCGGGTAGTGTTCTCAGTGTCCTCTCAGCACGCGCTCAATACACGTATTCCTCTTCCAGCATGTCGCGCAGGCGCAAATAACTGTCGTAGCGCTCGGCGCTGATCGCGCCCTGCTTGAGCGCCGTCAAAACACCGCAGCCCGGTTCGTGGACGTGCGTGCAGTCGGGGAATTTGCAGGCCGCGACGTGCGGTGCAATTTCGATGTAGTAGCCATCCAGTTCTTCCGGCTCCACATCCCAGGGCGCAAGGGCGCGGATACCGGGCGTATCGGCCACGTACCCGCCGCCCGCCAGCGGGACCAGTTCGCTGTAGCGGGTGGTGTGGCGGCCTTTGGTCGTGGCCTGGCTGATCGCGTTCACGCGGCGGCCCAGGTCCGGCTCGATGGCGTTTAGCAGGCTGGTTTTGCCAACACCCGACGGCCCGGTAAATACCGATATTTTCCCGGCCAGCATATCGCGCAGCGCCGGGATACCTTCGCCCGTCTGGGCGCTGACGTACAGCACCGGGTAGCCAATGCGCTCGTAATCCGCGAAAATGGCGCGGGCCAATTCCCGGTCCACCAGATCGATCTTGTTCACGCAGACGCCAATATCGGGAATTTCGGCTTTCTCCGCCGCCACCAGGAACCGGTCCAGCATTCGCACACTGGGATCGGGTTGGGTGGCCGCGAACACAAATACGGCCTGATCGGGGTTGGCGATGATGACCTGCTCGCGTTCCGCCGAGGTGCCGACCGCTGACGACGGTGCGACCCGTGACAGGACGCGCTCACGTTCTTCGACCGCCACGATCACGCCGCCGACCGTATCGGCCTCGATGGGCAGTCGTTCAATCGTCACGCGGTCGCCCAGCGCCACGATATCGGTTTCCTGATAGTCTTCTTTCAATCTGCCGCGCAGTTGGGAAATAACGGGTCCCTGAGGGGTTTGGACCGTGAAAAAACCGCTTTGAGTACGAATGACCAACCCGGTAAATTGTTCTGTCAATGCCTGTTCCTCGCCTGTTCCTTATGTATACAAAAATTCAGCGCCACGAAACCTTATCCGCGACGCCGGGAACATGCACAGGGCCGGTAAACGCGGTCAGGCGTTTACCTCCGGGCCGCAGACAGGGGGAGCGATTTCGACTACCGTTCCGACACCCGAAACGCACGCAGTCATGTTGTTCGCTCCTTTCTCGCTCATCAAACGGGATGCAAGCCAGCTCGCGCCAGCCAACGGAAACCTGCACTTACTTATGCCTGAAGCATAGCACGAGCGTCGGCATGGAGTCAACCGGGGGAATCAACCACTACCCATTTGAGGAGGCCCACGAACGACCTGTTGCTAACTTGGGATGTGTGGGTAAAAACGGCCTCACCCCCCGGCCCCAACGCAACCGCAGGTTGCGCCTCCATTTCGAAATGGAGAGGGGGGGAGAAAACAAGCAGCGGC
>JAFGTJ010000420.1 GCA_016934195.1 Anaerolineae bacterium
CGATTGGGCCACAAAGATGGCAGCGATCCCCTTAAACAGATACGCGGCCAGCCAGCCCAACGCGATCCCGATCATGCTGCCGAGAATCCCCATTAACACCGCTTCGACCAGGAACAGAATCGTCACCTGTTCGCCTGCCAATCCGACCGTTTTGAGCACGGCGATCTCGTTGGTGCGGCGGCTGACGATCACCGTCATGGTGTTGACAATCCCGATCCCGCCGATCAGCAGCGACACCAGCCCCATCACCATCACCAACTGGTTAAGATTATCGGCCACCTCGGTATTGTCGGCTTCGAGATCGTCCGTCGTGACCGAGTACAGGTAGTCGTATTCCTGGTTAAATGACGCCTGCACGTCTTCAGCATGGATGGTATCCGGCAGCCTGACATAAATCGCGCTGATAGCCACATCCACGCCGTCAAACAGCGGCACGGACCGGGTATCAAGGTAAAAGTAGCCGAACATCGAACTGCCGATATTCTCTACCCCACCCTCGGAGTCGGTCGGTACAATGCCAGTCAGGGTAAAATCGGTGCTGCTGCCAGTGACGCGCAGGGTATCGCCGGTTTTGGCGTCCAGGGCGTTCGCCAGATTTTCACTGATGACGATATCGGTCGGCTCAACCAGGACCGTGTTTAGCGGTTTACCGTCCAGGGTTTCGCGCACGCCATACAGCGGGTAAACATCCGAGTTGATGATATACGAGGATAGAAACATTTCATCCTGGCCGGTGCGCAGGTTGCTGATCGAGGACGGACCGAGCGGCCCATGTCCCCCTGCGACAACGGTTTGCGCGGTCAGTTCCGCGCCGGGATACGTCGCGGTAAACCAGTCCGCGATCTGGTTATAGCCTGCCGAAGTGAAGTAGTAGCGAGTCATGTCCTCGCCACCGCCAAAGATCGCGGTGCCCGCAATTTCGAGCACGCCCGCGTCACGCCCCCTGCGCATAGCGTCCTCATCAGCCGCATTGTCGTCCTTTGAGGGTCGAAGCTGGATATCGCCGCCGTTGCTTTCTTGCAGACTGCCGGTCAGCGAGTCATCAATCATCACGCCCAACGTTTGCAGGCTGACGATGGCCGCAACCCCCGCCGCGATACATAACAGGGCAAATACGGTGCGCTGGCCGTTGACGCGCAGATCGTTGATCGAATGCCGCAGGTAAAACCGTAGTTTTTCAAACATGCTATCCCCCTTTAGCGCACCAGCGCCGGATCACCGGCGCGGTCCTGAAAGCCACGCATCGCCGCCAGTTCTGCCGTCGAAGTCGGGTCAATTTCCCGTGCAATTTTCCCGTCCACCAGCGCGATTACGCGATCCGTTTGCGCGGCCACGTTGAGATCGTGGGTCACGATAATCATGGTGGTTTGCATGGCGTGGTTGATCTCGCGGAGGGCGTTCAGCACCAGCGCGCCGGACACGGTATCCAGATTGCCGGTCGGTTCATCACACATCAGCAGCGGCGGATTGTTTGCCAGGGCGCGCGCAATCGCCACACGCTGCTGTTCCCCGCCGGAAAGCTGGTTGGGCCGGTGGTACATCCGGTCCTGCAAATCGAGCAGGGTTAGCAATTCTTTCGCGCGCGCGGTGGGATTGAACCGGCGCTCGCGCGCAAACTGGACCGGCAGCGCCACATTTTCGACGGCGGTGAGCGTCGGAACCAGGTTAAAGAACTGGAACACAAAGCCGATTTTCTCGTTGCGAATGCGCGTCAGGGCGCGTTCGTTTAGCTGTGTGATGTCCACGCCGTCGATCACGACGCGGCCCTGCGTGGGCGTATCCAGGCCCCCGATCAGGCCCAACAGCGTCGATTTGCCGCTGCCGGACGGTCCAATGATGCTGAGCATTTCGCCTTTGGTGACGTTAAAGGTCGCGTCGCGCAGCGCCTTGACCGTCACCTGGCCCATTTGCAGGTCCTTGCCAAGATTCAGCGCCTCGACCACGTAGCGGGTAGATGATCCGTTTTTTGACGAACCGTTGGTTTTCGACATGTCCTCGCTCCTCATAGCTATGACTCGATTGATGGTGTCATCTGGCTATAAGGATGCAGGTTGAAAGTAAAAAAACGATGAGGTGTGATTAAGATTGTTCTTATATTTCGTGGGAGGATGAAGCCGGGAGCCATACCGTAAACATGCTGCCGTGACCGGGTTCGCTCTTAGCCGTAATCGTGCCGTTGTGGGCACGCGCGATCTCGTGTGCAATGGCGAGGCCCAGCCCGGCCCCGCTTCGTGATTCCTGCCCTCGTGCGCGGTCGGAATCGACGCGGAAAAAGCGCTCGAAGACGTGCGGCAACTGGTCCGCCGGAATCCCCGGCCCGGTATCGCACACCGATACCCGAATCCGGTCATTTTCCTGGCACGCCAGCAGTTTGACGGTCCCATCGGGCGGCGTGTACTTGATCGCGTTATCCAGCAGATTCATAAACAGGCGAATCAGCAGGTCCATATTGCCGAAAAACGCGAGATCGGGCTGCACATCGCCGGTCAGCGTGATGTGTTTTTCTTCGGCCAGCAGCATGACCTGATCCAGCAGAGCCAAAAGCAAATCGGCCAACCGGATTTCCTCGTATTGTTCGGCGGTGCGGCGATATTCCAGGCGCGCCAACAGCAATAGGTCTTTACTCAAGTGAATCAGGCGGTCCACCTGGGTTTCCATGTCGCGCAGGGTGGCGATATAGGCTTTGGGCTGGCGTTCCTGGCTAAGCGTGACGCCGATGTATCCCTTGAGTGCGGTGAGCGGCGTGCGCAATTCGTGCGCGGCGTCACTGGTAAAGCGCCGCTCGCGCTCGAACCCGGCTTCGAGCCGGTCCAGCATTCCATCCAGCGTGAATGCCAACCGTCCGATTTCGTCTTTGGGGCCAATATAATCAATGCGCTGGTGTAGATCATTGGCGGTGATCTGCCGCGTGGTGCGCGTCATCTTTTCGATAGGCCGCAGGACGCGCGTCGCCAGAAAGATACCGCCGATTCCAGCCAACAACAGCGCTACCGGCAATCCCACGAACATATGCCCGCGCAAGGTGCCCATGACATCTCGTTCTTGCGTGATCTGGAGCCAGCCGACCGGGTTGTCGGCAGGCACGGAGAGACTGTAGGTGCGCCATTCGTCGCGGCCATGCTTGCGCTTCTCGTTGGTGGTAAACCCATTCTTCGGCGGCCAGAATACCGGGCTGTCGTTCGTGGCCCCCGCCGAGTCCCAGACCGTGCCATCGTCGGCCAGAAGATACAATACCAGGTCTGCCTCAAGACTTTCGAGCATGTCCCGGTTATCAAACGCCAGAGTGCCGCGAGTGTCACCATCATTCTCGGTGATGTGCTGTTGGGCCAACACCGCCGCGACTTCAAGCGTTTTATCGGCTTGTTCTATCAAACTCGGTTCCACGCGGATATGCAAAAAAAGCGCGAAGGAGCACAGCACCAACGCCAGCGCCAGCACGTACCACAGCGTCAGACGTGCCCGGACCGGAATATATTCGTGCCAGACGTGCCACCGTTTGCGCATCGTATCATGGAGTGTGTTACGCATGGTAATCCCCGGCGCTGATGCGGTAGCCAACGCCGCGCACGGTTTGCAGCAAGGATGTCTCGTGGTCCCGGTCGATTTTGCGGCGCAGGTAGCCAATATAGACATCAACCACGTTGGACTCGTTGTAAAAGTCCAGGTTCCAGACGTGTTCGCCAATTTGGGTTCGCGTCAAAACCTGATCGGGGTGCCGCATCAGGTATTCCAGCACCGCATATTCACGGGGACTCAGTTCAATAGAGCATCCCCCGCGCCGGACACTCCTTGTCACAGTATCCATCTCCAGATCGTCCACAACCAGCACGGTACCGGTTTGCAGCGGCGGGCGACGCAGCAAGGCCCGTAAACGCGCCAGCAGTTCCGGGAAGGCAAACGGTTTTACTAAGTAATCGTCCGCACCCGCGTCCAGGCCATCGACACGATCCTCAATAGTATCCCGTGCCGTCAGCATGATCGTGGGCGTCTGGCGGCCCTGGTCGCGTAGTTCGCGCAGCACGTCCAGCCCATTCAACCGGGGCAGCATAATGTCCAGCACCATCACGTCATACTCGACGGCGAGCGCGCAGGCTATCCCTTCCTGCCCGTCCCAGGCCACATCGACGGCATACCCGGCTTCGGTCAGGCCCTGCCGTACAAAATTGGCGATCCCCGGCTCGTCTTCCACGACCAATACGCGCATCTCGTGTCCGTCCTTGTCTTATGCGCACATCCTAAAGCCTAGTGTAACGTGGAAGTTTAAGAAAACGATGAAAGCTAATCACCGGGGTCCACGAATGACCTGTTGCTGACTTGGGATGTGTGGGTGAAAACGGCCTCCCCCCCCGGCCCCGACGCAACCGCAGGTTGCGCCTCCATTC
>JAFGTJ010000069.1 GCA_016934195.1 Anaerolineae bacterium
GGGGTGAGGCCGTTTTTCCTAACAACTCGATGTTGTTGGCGAATTCAATGGGACCACATTTCGTAGGGGCGCTGCTTGCTGCGCCCTCCCCAAAAAACAAACAGGGCGCAGCAAGCAGCGCCCCTACGCGCCTAATTCGCCAACAACATCAACTCATTCGTGGACCCGGATACACTACCGCATTGTCCAAATCTCACCGGATCAGGTAAAATATCCTTTGAGGGGTAAGAATGATGCTTTTAGCATCATAAATAGCGCTGTGGGGAGCGTTTTGTTTTGGGAGACTGTATTATGAGCAAATGGCATATTCTTCGGGCTGGTATTCGCTGGTTGGGCGCGGTGGCACTGCTCATCACGGCGGTATGGGGATCACCCACTCGCGTCCTAGCCGCTGATGGGGACTTCTTCCTGCGGTGGCAAGGCGCGGGCAACTACGGGGTCGCCATCGCCGGAATCGGCATGGAAGATAACGACACGGAAACGTTTAGCGTGGATATCCCCGGCACTCCGGTACAGGCCTACCTGTACTGGGCCGGAGTGGACGCCTCCGGGACGGAAGATAACAATCTCCTCCTCGCAGTCAACGGCGCGGCGGCGGTGCCCATTACGGCGACGATTGCCTACGGGCCGTTTTTTTGGGACGCGGGCAACTCGCATTTTACCTTTGGCGTGGACCTGATGGTGACTGCCGGGGTGACACTGACATCCGGTAACAATACGTTCGAGGTATCGGACTTCACGACGACCTTCGCCTTTGCCGAACGCTACGGCGTGGGCGTGATCATCGTCTACGAGAATCCGGCGCTGCCGCTGACGACGGTCATCCTGCAAGATGGCCTGGATTCACTATTTGAGGGGTTTAGCCCCCCGCGCGGCCCCAACAGTGAAGTTCACTGCCTGGAATTCACCGCCGATCCGACGCAAACCCGCCTGTTGGACTATTACTTCCTGGCCGGGGGCGTGTCAGTCGAAACGGGAGGGAATGATCGCCCGGTGGCGCTGTGGTATATGACCGGGTCCGGCCTGCTGCCCGCGCAGGTCATTGATAATCCGGGCGCGGACATAATCAGTCGTCCGCCCGACGCATACCCGTTCGATTCACACAACGGCCCGCAGTGGGACACGCTGACCAGCGCCGATACCGACGTGGGACCGCTGTCGATTGCACCGACCGACACCTGGGCGTGTTTCCAGGCCGAATCGGTGCCGGATGACGGAGATTTGCTGGGAGCCAGCCTGCTGATGGTATCCATCGCCGGATCGCTCCGTCCGCCGCAGCAGTTGGCCTCACTGGGCGACCGGGTGTGGGAAGACCAGAATCAAAACGGCATTCAGGACGCGGGCGAAGCGGGCGTCGATGGCGTGACGGTCAACCTGTATGACGGCACGGGCGCGTCCCTGTTGGCCTCGACCACGACCGCCGGTGGCGGCCTGTACCTGTTCAGCGCCCTGACACCGGGCAATTATCTGGTGGAATTCGCCAATCTCCCGGCGGGGTACGTGTTCACAGCGCAGGACCAGGGCGCGGACGATGCCGCCGACAGCGACGCCAATTCCGCTACCGGGCGCACCATCTCGACCACCCTGATAGCCGATGAAAATGATCTCACCTGGGACGCGGGCATTTACCTGCCGTCGCAGCCGGGCCTGCTGCTAGGCGATTTCGTGTGGATTGACGAGAATAAAAACGGCATCCAGGACGCGGGCGAGCCGGTCCCCCCGGCGATCACGGTCAGGCTGCACCAGGACACCGTCGTCGAGACTCTGGACAGTCCGGCGGTGCTCGCCACGACGACGACCAATACCAGCGGGTTCTACCAGTTTGACAACCTGCAACCGGGCGAATATCAGGTGGAATTCGTGCTGCCAGCGGGCTACACCTTCACGGCGCAGAACCAGGGCGCTGACGATGCGGCGGACAGCGACCCCGATCCCGCAACCGGGATGACGGACCTGATCGCGCTGGTGCAGCAGGACGATCTGAGTTGGGACGCCGGGCTGATCGCGCCCGTCCGCCCGCCGGATAACCCGCCGCAGGACGATGTGACGGAAGAGGAACAGCCCTCATCCGGTTCCGCGCCCGCTGCCGCGCCGACTCAGGCGGCATCCGGCGTGACAAGTCTGCCCTCTACCGGCTATCCCCCGGCGGAGCCGGACCAGGGCGACGGTGACTCTCTGCCGCTGCCGTTAGTGGGCGCGATCCTGCTGGCGGTCCTGGGCGGGGTGGTGTTGGCGCTGCGTTCGCGGCGGTAAGTATTTGAAGCACGACAACGGGGCGTAGCGTCTACGCCCCTATATAACGTGTAGTACAACATAGCGCGTCATTCCCGGTTTGGGGAGTGGCGCGCTATTTAATTTGAATATTCAGGAAAATATCTAGAAATAAAGAAACATTTACAAAGATTGGTTTCTGGTATGTAAATGATATAATTTGCGCTTGTTTTTCTCATTTCATACTATAATAAAACATCTATATCAAACTAACGGACATCATCGTTATAAGGACTGCTTATGTCGCGCTCTAAACGTGATACTGACTCTTATACCAAACCGAAATACCTGGACAGTGGTTTACCCTATTCCGAGGGCGACTCGCAGCCTAAACGCGGCGAGCTAACGATTGCTACGGCGTTTACGGCGATGCTGTGGGCGGCAAAGGAGCTGCTGCGCTTACTCAAAGGGGAAAACACGGGTAATTTTTCACAATCCGATGACCAAACCGGTCCGCCGGATGGCCCCCCTGATCATCCATACTGGGATGACGGTGGTAGGCGTGGGGGAAACAAGCCGAAGCCTATCCCAGTCCCACCACAAGACTACCAGCACACCTGTGCGCTAACGGTCATCATAAGCGTGTTTGGAATTGCGCTATGTTTGGCGGTCACTGCGGTTGGGATCGAGGTCTACAAACTCTTGGACAATGACGGTAAATGCCCCCAATGCCCAACCGTCTGTCATGATAATCCGTACATCGGTGAACAAGCGACGCCGATCCAAACCGGCAGCCGTTGGTATCAAGATTTTTGGAATCGCGCGTCTCCCATATTCTTGAGCGGCATGGAATACCAGGGCAGCCTGGATGCCACCAACGGGCATCAAGAATGCTGGGGGCCGTTTGAAGTGTCCGTACCACTGGTGGTCGTGTTTCATGTTGGCATCAACAGCAACAATACCATCCTGGAACTGTACGAACTGCGCAACAGCCAGCAATTTGATGTTGGTTCCCCGATCCCCTGTGATAACGATATGTATGGCACCTACCGCTGCCTTTTGCTGCAACCCGGAAACTACGGCGTGTCAGTCAGGTCCGGCAGTAACGATCCGTTAACATACAGCCTGGAAATGGAAAAACACGGGGTATGCCAGATGCATACCAAGATCACCGACGAAAATCCCCAGGGCGTTTGGGTTCATGCTACTTCGCCCAACGGCCCCAAGATCAACGATGTTCACTACCCGCTCGGCAAACATGTGGCGGTATCTGTCATCGGGCGGAGAATGCACGACAGTCACCCCTGGTATCAAGTCATTTATCCTCCGGCGGGCAATCAGGTCGGGTGGATCGATGGCGAATACCTGGAAACAGGAGATGTGATTTCGCCCGGCTGCGCGCTGGTGGAGCAGATGTTTTAGTCGCCCAGTTAGCGCACAGGAACAAGGACCCGCCCCTGCATCGACCAGGGGCCGGTCCACGTCACCTCGACCGGGGCCAGCCTGCCGCGCCAATCCTGTGAGTCGTCCGCGAAAAAGACCAGCTTATTCTGCGGCGTGCGCCCGCGCCACTTGCCCTTATGCTGATCCTCAACCAGCACCACGACCGTCTGGCCCAAAAACGGCGCGTTGATCGCGGCCACCACCTGCGCCTGGAGGTCCTCTAAGGCGGCGTGACGGCGTTTTTTCTCACCGGGCGGCACGTCGTCCGGCATGGTCCGCTGGCTGACGGTGTGCGGGCGCGGCGAATAACGGGCCAGATGCACCTTATCCAGCTTGAGATCGGCCAGCAGGTCGTAGGTGTCCTGGAACTGATCCGCCGTTTCGCCGGGAAAACCCACAATGATATCGCAGTGAATCGCCACGCCGGGAATCCGGTCCCGGATGGTCGCCACCAGATCGCGGTACTGCCGGACGGTGTAACCGCGCCGCATCCGTTCCAGCACCTCGTCATTGCCCGCCTGGACCGGGACTTCGATCTGCGGCATGATACGCGGCAGGTCGGCCACCGTATCGAGTAATTCGGGGGTCATCCAGTTGGGATGGCTGGTCAGGAACCGAATCCGGTAGACGTCTTCTTCTTCGGCCACGTCATGCACAATGCGCAGCAACTGCGCGAGGTTGGGACCGTCCGGCACATCTTTCCCGTAGCGGTCCACGATCTGGCCCAACAGCGTGATTTCCTTGACGCCCTGCCGCGCCAGACTGCGCACATGCGCCACGATCTCACCCACCGGGCGCGACTGTTCGATCCCGCGCCGGTAGGGGATGATGCAGAACGCGCAGGCGTGCGAGCACCCATACACGACCGGGACGTGCGCGCTGATCAGTGTCCCGCGTTCGTGCGCCGGGAGCAAAATCGCGCCCACACCATCGCCGGGCGGGATCACGGAATCTTGCAGCCGGTCGCGGGCGGCACGGGCGGAGTCGTCCAGGGCGCGGGCGGCGGTTTCGGATTCGCGGTCGCGCAGAAAATCCACCATCGGCGCGGGATCGGACGGCGGCAGGAAGACGTCCACCTGCGGCAGTTTTTCGCGCAGCCGCAGCGGATCGCGCACGCCGACCAGACACCCCATCAGCCCGATCACCTTGTCCGGCGCGGCCCGCTTGAGATGCGCCAGTTCCCCCAGGCGGCCATAGGCTTTGTCCTCGGCGGACTGGCGCACCACGCAGGTATTGATCACCAGGATATCGGCGTCATCGGGCGAATCGGCGGCGTGATGGCCGAGCCGTTCCAGTTCGGAGGCGAGCCGCTGCGAATCGGCGACGTTCATTTGACAGCCCAGGGTCCAGATGTGGTAGCGCATGGTGAGTCCTCGTTGGATAAACCTCACCCCCCGGCCCCCTCTCCATTCAAAATGGAGAGGGGGAGTTCTGGTTAGCCATAGCCGATTCCCCCTCTCCAGCCAGGCTAGAGAGGGGGTGAGGGGGTGAGGTAAACGGCAAAATCCCGGTAAAAGTTTAACGGATTTGAGAGAAATTACCAGGGTAAACTCATCCCGGCAGTTCACACATTAATCAAATCAATCCACATATCAAAAAAATCAACCTGGAACCTTCACTTTTTTAATGTCATTTCGTATAATAAATAGTATCCAGTCAGGTCTTGCAACATCCGTTCGGATCGTGATATAATTGTACACATAACAAATTGCGCAGTTGTGCAATTATGCGCAATCAGATGGTATAGGGGAAGGGATGAATCACCATCATGAACTTGAACCGCCTTCGTGACCTTTATAAAGAGTATCCGCAGCAGTTCTGGCTGCTGGCCGGGGCCTCGTTCATCGACATGACCGGCAACGCCCTGGTATTCCCGTTTTTCGCGCTGTTCCTGACCGATAAATTTGACGTGAGCATGACGCGCGTCGGCGTGATCTTTGGCGTCTTCGCGGTAGCCGGGATGATCGGCGGGACCATCGGCGGCGCGCTGGCCGACCGTTTTGGGCGCAAACCGATTGCCCTGTCCTCGCTGGTGCTCAGCGCCTGCGGCAACCTGTGCTTTGCCCTGGTTCCCAACTTCAACCTGATGTACCCATTGGCCGCGATCCTGGGCACTATCGGCAGCATCGGCGGCCCGGCGTGGCAGGCGATGATGGCCGACCTGCTGCCGGAAGACAAACGGGCGGAAGGCTTCGGCATTATCCGCATCCTGTTCAACCTGGCCGTGACCTTCGGCCCGCTGATCGGCGGACTGCTGGCGGGCGTGTCGTACCTGCTGCTGTTCAGCGTGGATTCCCTGACCAGCTTCATCACGGCGGCAATCCTGCTGGTCTACCTGCGCGAAACACGTCCCGAATCGGCCCTCGATCCCGCGACCGGCGAATCCGCCACACCGGAAACGCTGGTCCAGACCTTCCGGGGCTACCGGCATGTGCTGCGCGACACGGCGTTTATGACCTTTACGATCCTGGGCGCGGTGGTGTGGCTGGTCTATTTCCAGATGAACACCACGCTCTCGGTCTATCTGCGCGACGTTCACGACATCCAGCCGCAGGGATTCGGGCTGCTGCTGAGTTTGAACGCGATTATGGTCGTGCTGCTGCAACTCTCGATCACGCGCTGGCTGCGGAATCGCGGCTACCCGGCCATGCTGATCCTGGCGGCGGGCACACTGCTGTATGCGGTCGGCTTCAGCATGTTCGGCTATTCGTCCGGTTACGCGCTGTTTGCCCTGGCGATGATCATCATCACCATCGGCGAAATGCTGATCGTCCCGGTCGGGCAGGCGCTCGCGGCGCAAATGGCGCGCGAAGACATGCGCGGGCGCTACATGGCGATCTTCGGCTTCGGCTTCGGCGTGGCGTCCGGCCTGGGGACGTGGCTGGCCGGGCTGGTCATTTCCAACCTGGGGCACGAATGGGTGTGGTACTTCTCCGGTCTGATCGGCGGGGCGGCGGCGTTGGGGTACATGTGGCTGCACCTGCGGCTGCACGGCTCCGAGCGGCTGGCCGACCTCATGCCGGATGAGGCCGCGCTCCCGGCAGGCGAACCGGCGAC
>JAFGTJ010000421.1 GCA_016934195.1 Anaerolineae bacterium
ATTTCGCGGTTGGGGCGTATTTCCAATCCGTTCGTTGAGGGTGGCGGCGTTAAAGTGGTAATATGGCGCTGGGTGCCCGCCGTCCCGGTACTGGACGCGCGAGCTTTGATGGGGAGCGTAAAGTGTGTGATAACCCCGGTCTGCGAGATACTTTCAGCCCAGATGCTGCCGCCATGTGCCAGGATCAGGCCCCGTGCCACATACAGTCCGATTTCAGCCCCGCGTGAGGCTTCCGCGCTGGAGGTATTAATCTGCAAACTGCCCTCCAGGATGCGGTTCACATCCTCAACGGACATCCCGGCGCTTTGATCGGTCATACTGACCTGGATTTCCTCATCGGCCTGGAATGCCTTGATATGAACCGTTTTCTCGCGCGAGGAAAACAGGACGGCATTATCCAACAAATTGGCGAATACCTGCTCCACGCGCAGCGGATCGATTTCCAGATTCGGCAAGTCGCCGGGAATATCCAGCACAAACTGGTGCCCACTTTTTTGGTAGACCAGACTCTGAGTGACGCGCTGGATCAGGCGCTCCAGAGCGGTATCGCGGCGTTCCAACTCAATCGTGTCAGCGTCCAGCTTAAACATTTCCTGGGCATTATCCAGCAGGCGGTTGAGCTGATCGACATGCTCGTCAATGCTTTCCAGAAAAGTCTGGCGCTCGCTCTGTTCCCAGTAACGGTGGCCGCTGAGCAGCATCGTGACCGCGCCTTTGAGATTGGCAATCGTGGATCGCAGTCCGCGCGTGAGGACAGTGAGGTCCTCATTCCACCGTTCCGTTTCGTTCCATTCCGCCGTTACATCCAGCACGATACCGCCCCAGGCCACGCGCGCCAGTTGTCCATCGACCGGCATGTGGATCGGGAAAAACTGAATCCTCACATGGGTTTCAGGGGCGGCGACGAGCTGGAGGCGAATTTCTTGTTCGCCAAGCGCGTCCAAATTGGTGGCGGCAGCAAATAACCTGGCTTCCGCCCGTTGGGGATTGTGGCTGGCATTCGCCATCTGGTTGAACAACACGGAATAGGATTGTCCGACCACTTGCAGAGGGTCAATATGCACTAACTCTGCCAAGTGCGAATTGCAGAAGCTGACCACGCTGTTAGCGCCAACCACAAACAACCCCTGATGACTTTGCGATAAGACAGTCTGCATGACGTCAGGGGTGCTATACCCCTGCTTGATCTGTTCAGATGTATGTACAGAAACCATGAGATCAATTCCCTCGCCGGACAATATAAGATAATTTCGAGGCGTAACCCCAGACCCTACCCGGCTAAGTAGATGAATGATATAGCCCTTAAAATCCCACCTTGTGTTATATTTTATCCTACCACAATGACAAGTGTGATTAAAAAACTGCAAAAAACACGCAAACAGATTCGAGTAGCTCTCCGCCACGCGGAATCAAAACACCGTGTTCCAGTGATGACGGTAACACGGTGTCCTTTTTTTACTGGCTGCGCACCTGCTTCTCAGGCAGTGGCTCAGATATTGGTAACGGGTTGCTCTACCTGGTTCACCTGGGCAATCGAAAGCAGTTGGTCGAGCATGTCCGCTTCCTGGCTCAGACCGGTATTCAACAGCGCCTCGACGCGCTGCATAAACTCCGAAGACCGGAACCCGTTTTCTTCGCTGATCAGCTTAACAATGTTGGGATGTGCCGTTTCCACCAGGACCTCGGAATTGGTGTGCAGTTCTTCGTGGATCTTTTCGCCAGGACGAATGCCGGTAAACTGGATATCAATGTCCTGGTAGGGACGCAAGCCGCGCATTCGGATCATGCGCTCGGCCAATTCAACGATCCGCACGACTTCGCCCATTTTCAGCATGAACAGGTCGTCGCCCTGTGTCAAGCAGGCAGCATGGATAACAAGATTAACCGCTTCGGGAATGGTCAAAAAGTAGCGTGTCATATCCCGGTGCGTGACGGTTAGCGGGCCGCCAGATTCGATCTGGCGGTTGAAGGTCGGGACCACACTTCCCCGGCTGCCCAACACGTTACCAAATCGGACCGAGGTAAACAGCGTACTACCGCCGCCCTGCGCAGAAAGCGAGTGCATCAATAATTCGCACATCCGTTTGCTGGCCCCCATGATGCTGGACGGCTGGACGGCTTTATCGGTCGAAATCAGCACGAAACGCTCCACGCCGTAATCCAGCGCAAGTTCAGCCAGGACCCGCGTTCCGCCAACATTCACCCGAATCGCCTGATTCGGATACAATTCCAGCATCGGAACGTGCTTGTATGCCGCTGCGTGGAAAATTACCTGGGGCCGGTGATCGTCAAATACCTGCGCAATGGCCTCTTCCTGGGTGATATCCGCCAGCACCGGCACCAACCGCGTCTGGGGCGACATCCGGTCAATCTCCGTTACCAGGTCGTGCAGGCCACTCTCATTGTTATCCACCAACACCAGCGCTACCGGGCTGTAGGCGACCAACTGGCGGCTGAGTTCTGAGCCAATGGAGCCAGCCGCGCCCGTAACCAATAACACCTTGCCTGACACCGGGCTGAGGTCTACCCCGGAATGACGTCCGACCGGGGTACGGCCCAGGAAATCTTCCGGGCGCACATCCCGCAGCAGCGGCGTATTTTGGTTTGAATTCATCAAGGCAAAGACATCGGGCACGACTTTAATCAAGGCTTTGGTTTTCTCGCAGAATCCCAAAATCTTACGGAAGTTCGGGCCAGTGATATTGTGGATGGCAACCACGATCATCGAAATATTGTGCGCTTCGACCAGGGCGGGGATATCCTCGGATGCGCCCAACACCGGGCAGCCCTCTACATACATCCCGTGTTTCTGGGGCGCGTCGTCCACAAAGCCAACAATATTGTAGTTGTTGGCCGGGAAACGGTGTTTCATACGCCAGGCCAACGCCTGTCCCGCTTCGCCCGCGCCCACGATCAACACGCGATCTTTCATTTCGGGAAACTGGTGTTTCCAGATGGCTTTCCACCGCCAGGTGGCACCGCTGATCATTCGTGAACGGTAGCGCAGAATGATGAAGCCGTTTAGCGCCAGGGCATTGCCCATAATAATCACGCTTACCGGCAGCGGGCGCGGGTCCAAGACCACGTTCAACAGCAGCAGAAGCGCCGTTACTGCCAGCATTGCATTAATCAGGTTGGCGATTCCATGCCCGCTGGTCTGGGACCAGATACGATGGTAGATGCCGGACAGGTAAAACACAACTACCGTGAGCGCGCCCGCGAATACTATAAAAGCGATGCGCGTCCGGTAGTATTCCAACAATCCAACGGTTACAGTACGAGCAGAAAATGCGGTCAGGTATGCAATCCATACGACCAGCATATCCAGCATAGCCGCTATACTGATGTACTTGAGCCGCCGCCGCAATATACTCATACGCAATCGTTGCCACGTTTGTTTGAAAGCTGGCATGAGGTTACTGTCTCCGCAAGATATCCTGATCTGAGCCTGGATAAGTTCTTGAATGTACTGTACTGCCCAGTCCTTGCCCTGCTCATAACAATCCCGCCACAGAACCTTACAGGGACCTTTCAGTTAATAGAGTATATAAAACCTGTATAAATCGGGAGGTGGGTAGGGGATAAACACGTTGTTTCGGTAAAGCCCAATTGCCGATGGGGAATGTGAAGAGAGCGAAGCAATTGGGCTTTGTAGTCAGGACTTGATGAAAAACTTACTCCGCAGTGGGCAAGTTTTCGCGCTTTTGTGTCAGCAGCGAAACGATCACCAGCGTGATAAAGCTCAGCGGAATGGATACAATGCCGGGATTATCCAGTGGGAACGGCGCAGTCGCATCGGTGCTATAGTGCTCGTACATCGTCGGGGAGAGCATAATCAACACCAACGCGGACACCATCCCCACGAGCACCGAAGCCGCGATCCCTTTAGAGGTCGTTTTCTTCCAGAACAGCAGCATCAGAATCGCGGGCAGGTTCGCGGACGCCGCCACAGCAAACGCCAGCCCGACCAGGAACGACACATTCTCGCCCTTAAAGTAAATGCCAAGCAGAATCGCAAAGCCACCCACTACCACCGCCGCGATCTTGCCTGCGCGCACCTGCGCCGAGTCCGAGAGCTTGATGCCGCCAAAGCTGCTCATCAAGTCGTGGACAACCGCGCCGGACGACGCAACGATCAGCCCGCTTACGGTGCCGAGCACGGTCGCAAACGCAATCGCGGAAATGATTGCAAATAACGCCGTGCCGAAATACTGAGCCAACAGCGGCGCAGACATATTGCTGCTTTCCACGTCCAGCACACCGTTGACCATCGCACCCAGACCCATGAACAGCGTCAGGATGTAGAAGAAACCAATCGCCGCAATCGCCACGATGGTTGACTTGCGCGCGGCGGTCTGGCTCGGAACGGTGTAGTACCGGATCAGGATATGAGGTAAAGCGGACGTCCCGAAGAACAACGCCAGCATCAGGGAGATGAAATTCAGTTTGGAGGAGGTAGTCGAACCTTCATCAACCTTGAATTTCAGGCCGGGGCGCATGATCTTCTCACCGGGCGTGATCGTCTGGTACCACAACGTCACATCTTCGTCGCCGCTGCTGAACGTTTCCTGCTTGAAGCGCACGATCTCGCTGTCTTCGATAATTGAGAGGAATTCAGCCGGATTCAGTCCTTTAACCGACTCGACTTCTTTCCCATCCACGATAATCTTGTGGAAGTGCCCCACCTGGTAGAACAGTTCGTCCTCTTTCGGTGCGCCGTTATACAGTGTCTTGCCGTCGCCCGTTTTGACGATTGCCAGCGTTTCGCGCAGAACTGGTTCGCCAGAGTCGTCTGTGTCCAGGTTCCACCACGTCTCAACGCCTTCGGCGGTCAGTTTAACAAACGTGTGATCGCCCGCCTGTTCTTGAGTGGTGATAACGTATGGGTTATGCGCCAGCGCAACCACTGTGCCGTTCTCATCCACCGTCGCGCCGATAGCCTCAAAGTCGTGGTAGTCGTCCGACGGTTTGAGTGCAAACCCGTTATTCAGCACCAGGATCACCAGGATCGACGAGAAAACAATCAGCAGCCCCCCCTTGAGGAACTGCACATACGTGGTCGAGGCCATGCCCGCCGTCGCCACGATAAAGATCACAATTGCACCGACCATGATCACGCCGACGTAATGTGGCAAACCGAGCAGCGGCGTTACCAACGCACCCGCGCCGACCATCTGCGGGATCAGGTAGCAGATCGATACCACCAGGGTGCTGATCCCCGCCGTGAGCTGGATACCCTTCGAGTTGAATTTGGCGTCCAGCGCGTCGGAAAACGTGTACTTCCCCAACCGCCTGAGCGGTTCCGCGACGACGAACAGCGCCACGATCCAGCCCGCGAGATACCCAATGGAATACAGGAATCCGTCATAGCCAACGGTGGCGATCATGCCCGCGATACCCAGGAACGACGCGGCAGAGAGATAATCACCGGCAAACGCGATCCCGTTCACCGACCAATGAATGTTGCCACCGGCGGCGAAATAGCCCTTCGAGTCCTTCGTGCGGCGGGCAAAGTAAAACGAGATGCCCAACACGAACAACACAAACATAACAAACAACCCAACGGCGATAGGAGATGCGTCGTAAATCATGCGGAATCAGTCTCCCCGGTGTTGAGTTGTTTTTCGTAGCGCGTACAAACTGCGTTGTAAACCAACCCCATGATGATAGCGAGCACAATGAGGCCAAAGCCATACACAACGGCGAGATTGAGGCCAAGGACGATAGTTTCGCTCATGGTCTTGGGGCTGAGGGTGTTGATCACCACAAAACCCGCATAGACCAACCCGTAAATGACGAATAGAACCAGCCCAAGCCGCGCCTTGATATCGGAGGCGTGATCTTGTCCCAGTTCAACAGCGGGACCGTGATCCATCAGATAGAGACTCCTTTTATTGTGAAAAATAGAATAATAGATATTGTAAAAACCGTCATTGTGGGAGTATAAAACAAGCTATTGGATTAATCTAATGATGTTTGGCACCTAACTTGCTGAAAATCAATAGGTCTGAAAACTAAAAAATAAGTTAGTTTTTTATAATATAAGATTTTTGTGCGGCAGGGTTTGACCGGATATTGGAGAATCCTGATGACAATAACAGAGCCGTCGATCCTTACAGTGCAACGTTTGTGGATGGCTATCGCAATGCGGTGATCTGTGACGCGATTGTAAAGTCATCCGAGAGCGGGCAGGCAATCAGCATCAAATACTGATCACACACGTTACAACCGCG
>JAFGTJ010000422.1 GCA_016934195.1 Anaerolineae bacterium
ATTGCGCCTTCACCGAGCATGATATCCAGCACCACCAGATCGGGCTGTTCGAGCGCGATGGCATCCACCGCTTCCGGGCCGGTAAACGCGGCGAACACCTCATAGCCCGTTGCGGTGAGCACTTCGCGCACCAGCCGGACCATTTTGGGTTCGTCGTCCACCACCAGGATACGAAATTTTTGCATCATGTCCCGACTTATACTACCGATCCCGTGTGAGGGCAATATCCGCTATAATCTGGTCATCGAACGTGGTTCGCAGGGGGATTGCTGCATAATGGGTTCGCTGTACCAACCGCGCCGTATGCCGTCGGGCCGGACGTGTTTTATGCTGGTCGTTGAAGTCGTGGTCCTGGGGCTGGCGTTGTGGCGGTTGAGCGCGGCGCTGCTCCCGGCAGGGGATACGGCAACGACCAGCGACCAACCGGCAGCCGTAGAGTTCAACCCGAATCAGGGTCTGACACGCGACGATGTGCTGCCGACGCCGACACCCGATACAACCGTTCCGCCGCGCCTGATCACGTTTCCTGGCGCGTCGATGAGCGCGCCCATTATCCCTGCCGGACGCTTGCAGGGCACCTGGGAAACCCGTCATTTGGGCGATTCGGTGGGGCATCTGGTGGGCACAAGCTGGCTGGACGATCCCGGCGGCAATATTGTGCTGGCCGGACATGTCGAGAACGCTTCCGGGTTGCCGGGACCGTTTGCGCACTTGTTCGAGGCCGAATCGGGCGATCTGGTGATCGTGCGTGACGGACTGCGCGAGGAACATTTCACGGTCACGTCCATCAACTACGCCGAATCAACCGAGATCGGCTACGTGGCCCAGGATGGTCAGCGTCGCCTGACCCTGATCACCTGCACCGATTGGGACCAGGGCGAGAAAACGTACCTGGGGCGGTTGGTGGTGATCGCGGAGCCGGTAGCGATCACGGCGCAGAGCGGCCCGTAGGGAAAAAACGGCCTCACCCCCAACGCGCCTTCGGTGCGCCCCCTCTCCATTCAAAATGGAGAGGGGGAGAACTCACCTGATTTCCTGATTTGGCTAACTTTGTTGAATGCTGATGGCTGAACGCTGTCAGCTATTCACTACATCGGCGGCACCAGCGCCCGGTCAAAGGAAACCGTTGTTTCCTCGCGTTCCGGCAGCACCGTCAGCGGAACCGTGAGAATAGAACGATCCACGAAGCACAACGTCTCGTTGATCCCTTCGCACCAGTACACGGTGAGATTTAGCGTCAGGTCGGTTTGCCCGGCGGCGAACGTGACCGGCACTTCGAGCGGTAGGTCTGGATGAACGATGCGGATATCGCGCTGTTCGGCGGGAATCTGCACAACCGCGTCCACTGCGGCATTTTCCGGCCAGATGGCGGTAAAGGGGGCCAGATCGTTGAGTTTGTAGCCTTCCGGCATGGTCACGTTGATCACAATAGTGCCATCACCCACGCCGACGACCTGCGGCGGCAGCAAAATAACGTCTTCACCCATGCCCGATCCCAGGTCAATGCTGGTATCCAGACCACTGTCTTCGACTGCTGTGCTATCGGCTTCGTCTGCGCCGTCTGGCAGCAGCACATCCACGTTTGGGAATATCACGGTGCTGACCGCGCCGCTGGCCGTGTCGATCACGCGGATCGCGTGGTTATTGGTGTCGGCCACGTATAATTTGCCGTCCGCGTAGTCCAGTCCGCCCGGTTCGTAGAACTGCGCGTCCCTGGTGCCATCGGCCAAACCCGCCTCGCCTGTCCCGGCGAATGTAACGCTCTCGCGGGTGGCCGGATCGATGCGTTTGATCTTGCTGTTATAGGTATCGGCCACGTACAGCAGACCGTTTTCGCTCACCGTGACGCCAAGTGGGTGCTGCAACCGCACATCATCGCCCACGCCGTCCACATCACCGAAGTCAAACAGCCCGGTCCCGACAATGGTATTCAGGTCGCCGTTGGGATCAAGGTCGGCGGTGCGGATCGCGCTGGCTTCGGCGTCTGCGAAGTAAAGCACGGTTCCGTCGGTGTCGATGCCGCTCGGTTGGTTCAGCGCCCCTTCGCGCAGCGGACCATCGGTCAACTGCTCGCGCCCGCTGCCCGCATACGGGCCGATCTCGGCGGTGTCAAGATTGTATACCCATAGCTGGTGAGGTCCGGCCATCGCAATGTAGAGCTTGTTGTCAAACGCCACGAGGTCCCAGGGTGAACTGAGCGCCATGTCCGGGCCAAAACCGCCGTTATCGTAGTTAAAACCCTGCTCCCCGGTGCCTGCTGCCGTCGTCACTTCGCGGGTATCGAGGTTCACGGCGCGGATCGCGTGGTTTTCGGTATCGGCCACGAACAGCATATTTTCGACCAGCGCCACCCCCTGCGGGCGGAAAAAGCGCGCCGTCGCGTAATCGCCATCGACCAGCCCTTCATCCAGTCCGCCGATCACGTCCTGCACCTCGAAGGTATCCAGCGCCGTGACAATCACGCGGTTGTGGTTGCTGTCGGCAATAAACAGGCGGTTGCCCTCAGGATCGGCCAGGACCTTACCGGGGAAACGCAGCGGATCGTTATGCTTATCCTCGACCATACCGCGCTGCCACTGCGGGAGCGGGTCCAGGTTCAGGAAACCCGCCGCGCCGTATTCTTCCACCATCGTTTGGATGATCGGCTGCATACGGTCATAGATCGGTTCGCCTTCCATCCGGCCTACTACCTTGCCCAACGGATCGATCAGCATCAGGGTCGGCCAGAATCGGATCGAGTAGTCTTCCCACACCACGAAATCGTGGTCGTTGATGACCGGGTGCTCCAACTCGTAGCGCTGCACGATCTGCCGGATGTTTTCGGTTTGGCCCTCGTTGTCGAATTTGGCCGAATGCACGCCAATCACGACCAGTTCATCGGGGTATTCGGCTTCTAGCTGCTTCAACTGCGGGATGATGTGAATACAGTTGATGCAGCCATACGTCCAGAAATCCAGGATCACGATCTTGCCTTGCAGGTCCGCGATGCTGATCGGGCCGGTGGTGTTGATCCAGTCTGCGCCGTTGGGGAAGTCGGGGGCATCAACCTCACCCGCCCAGGTGAATCCGCCATCATCGCCGCCCTGCGCCAGCACGCCCGCAATACCCATCAAACCCAGTGCTGCGATCAGAGTTCCAGCCAAAACCAGGGAAAGTCGTTTCATGTGTTTGCGCCTCGTAGTTAACCGTTCATGTATAAAACCCATGATCGGTCATATTTCTTGCAAAAAGATAACCAAATTATAAGGAATTGTTTAGAAATGTGGTGTAAGAGTTAGCTTAGAGCCAGTTGCCGGTAAACGGCCAACGTCGATTCGGCGGTTTTGCGCCAGGAAAATTCCCTGGCCCGCGCCAATCCCCGGTTGCACATGACGGCGGCCTGTTCCGGTTGGTTGAGCAGCGCCAGAATCGCGCCGCCCATCCCCCGCGAATCGTCTGGTGGAACCAAAAACGCCGCATCGCCCACCACTTCCGGTATGGACGATACTTCGCAGCCCACCACTGGAGTCCCGCACGCCATCGCCTCCAACGGTCCCAACCCAAAACCCTCGTAGCGGCTGGGGAAAACGAAGACCGACGCCAGCCGGTACAACACGGCCTTATCCGCCTCGTCCACCGGGCCAATCC
>JAFGTJ010000423.1 GCA_016934195.1 Anaerolineae bacterium
GCCCGCGCCGCGATTCAGGAAGTGGGCGCGACGACGCCGCGTGATATGGGCGCGGTGATGAAAGTTTTGATGCCGCGTCTCAAGGGACAGGCCGAGGGCAAGTTGGTTAGCGCTGTCGTGCAGGAGCTGCTGAGCTAACAGCCAGCACTGCCGCGTCTGTTGGGGGGCGGGATCATGGATTCTAAGGAACAGGTGCCCGAAACCCGGTCCGAACGGTTTCAGCGTTGGCTGCACGCGGTCGCTCAAGGGTTGTTAGTTTTGGTCTTTATTCTGGGCGGCGCGGCCATTATCGCGTGGGACGTGTTGGTGCCGTCCAGTAAAACGGTTGCGCTGCAAGAAGGGCAGGTCGCCCCACGTGACCTGCTGGCCCCGCGCAGTCTGAAATATGAAAGCGCTGTGCTCTCGCAAGCCAAGCGCGACGCCGAAATCGCGGCGGTGCGCCCTGTCTACGATCCGCCTGATCCCGGTATGGGTAGTGAGCAAACGCAGCGTGCCCGCCTGGTACTTGATTTCATTGAAAATATCCGCTATGACGATTTCGCTACCCCGGACCAGAAACGCCAGGACATCGAAGCGATCACCGATCTGAGTCTCAGCCCGGCGGTTATCGAGGCGATCTTGTCGATTGAGGATGACAGCCGGTGGCGCGCCATTGATGCGCAGGTTATGCGGTTGCTGGAACGGGTGATGAGCGGGGAAATCCGCGAAGACAATATCCAGGCTAAAAAGGACGAACTGCCCAACCTGATCAGCGCCAGTTACAGCGAAATAGAGGTCCAGATCGTCACCGGGATCGTCAGCGACCTGCTGAAAGTGAACACCTTCTATAACGAAGAATTGACCCGCGAAGCCCAGGCACAAGCCGCGCAAAATGTCCCGGTCGAGGTGCGGACCTTTGCGCGCGGGCAGATGATCATCCGGGCGGGCGAGATCGCCACCACCGCGCATATTGAGGCGCTGGAGCAGTTTAGTCTTCTGCGGATTACCGAGCACCGGGTAGACCGCTTCGTCGGCGGTGTGCTGGCGATGGGACTGGTGACGGCGTTGCTGGGGATGTATATCTGGCAGTTTTACCCCAAGATATTCGCTGATGCGGCCTTCATGCTCCTGTTGGGGCTGCTGTTGCTGTTGTTTCTGGGGGGCGCGCAGGTTGTTAGTTCCAGTGATCGCACGCAGCCATATTATTATCCGGCGGCGGCATTGGCCTTTTTGGTGGCGACATTAGTCAGCCCACAGCTTGCCATCGTGGTAAACGCATTGTTGGCAGTATTGGCCGGGTTTCTCACCAATAGTTCGCTTGAATTTGCCCTGTTGATCAGTTTTAGCGGGACGTTGGGCGTGCTCAGTCTGGGCCGGACCGAGCGCCTGAACGCCTATTTTGTGGCGGGAATGGTCGTGATCGTGTCGGGTATTGGGGTGTCGCTTATGTTCACCTTCGGCACCGACGAGTCCCCGACCCTGTTTACGGTCGCTTCCCAGATTTTCGGTTCCGTGATCAATGGTTTATTGTCGGCGGCGCTGGCGTTGGTCGGGTTATACGTGATCAGCAATATCCTGAATATCCCGACCAGCCTCAAGATCGTGGAGCTGCTTCAGCCCAATCATCCCCTGTTACAACGGCTGCTGCGCGAAGCGCCCGGTACCTACCAGCACAGTTTGCAGGTAGCGAATCTGGCCGAGCAAGGCGCACAGCAGGTGGGCGCGAATACATCCCTGCTGCGGGTGGCGGCGATGTATCATGACGTGGGAAAAATGCTGAATCCCCATTTCTTCGTGGAAAATCAGGCCGACGGCGTGAATCCCCATGACCTGTTAGGTGATCCGTCGCAAAGCGCTCGCATCATCATCGGTCACGTTACCGAAGGGGGGCGGCTCGCGCGCCGCTACCGGCTGCCTCTGCGTATTCGTGACTTTATCATGGAGCATCACGGGACGACGCAGGTGATGTATTTTTACCGTGAAGCGTTGAAGCAGGCTGAACAGACCGGCGAACAGGTTGATCTGGCCGATTTTACTTATCCCGGCCCGATTCCCCAATCCCGCGAAACGGCGATCCTGATGCTGGCCGATGGCTGCGAGAGCAGCGTGCGCGCCCGCCGTCCCCAGAGTAAAGACGATATTCGCGAGACGGTGGACTATATTTTTGAAACCCGGCTGCAAGGCGGACAGCTTGACGAAAGTGGCCTGACTCTCAACGAACTGCGGTTGCTGCGCGATACGTTCCTGACGGCGCTTAAGGGGGTTTTCCATCCCCGGATCGCGTATCCCGGCACGCCCGGGCAGAAAACCGAAGCGCTTCCTTCCGGTGAACCGGCGGCTTTGCCGTCTGGTGATGGTCAGCCCGAAAAACAGGCCGGAGAACATACCGCGAAACGCGCCGACTCTCAGGCAAAACCTCAAGACGAGGTGGCAGGCAAGAGTAAACCGGATGCGGGTCATCCGGCGGCTGGTGCGGCGGGCGTAACTGCCGGGGATAAATCGTGACCGCCGACTATGATATTACCATTCAGCGCCAGGTCGA
>JAFGTJ010000070.1 GCA_016934195.1 Anaerolineae bacterium
GCTTGCCGCGCCCCGGTCAAAAAAACAGGGCGCAGCAAGCAGCGCCCCTACGAAATGTGACCCCATTGAATTCGCCAACAACATCAAGATAACGCCGGACCAATCAGTCCGGCGTCCTCTGGTTCGTGATGCGCACCATCCCAGGTTGTGCACCGCTAGAGGAGTATATCCCCACACACATCGAAGTACATTCACATCACGATACTAGTCTCATTGTATGCAAAAAATGTCCTGTCAGGGATAAATTCTTGCTTAAAGGTTATAAAAACCCGATAAAGGGTTATTAGTGGCCGGGCGACTGTCCGCGTGGGTCTGTTGGAGAATGATCGCGCACGTTCTGGCGAAGCATGGCTACTTGCTGTTAGGATATTGTTAGCCCATCGCGGAACCGCGTTAGGTGGGTGCAAGTTCCGGTTGATACGATAAGCACTGATTTAATCGCGTCAGATCGCGCCAGGGAAAACTAACTATGTCAGATGTTGCTGTTTATACCGAAGGACTGGGCAAACGTTACCACATTGGCGGCCCACAGAAAAAGTACAATACGCTTCGTGAATCGCTGACCGAGTCGCTGTCGGCCCCGTTTGTGCGGGTGGGCCGGTTGATGCGCGGAAACGCCAGCGCCGTAGCGAATCTCAATGAGATTCTCTGGGCAATCAGGGACGTGTCGTTCACCATCAAGCAGGGAGAAGTGGTTGGCATCATCGGGCATAACGGCGCGGGCAAAAGCACGCTGCTGAAAATACTCTCGCGTATCACCGAGCCGACCGAAGGCACCGTGGACCTGTACGGGCGCATTGGGTCTTTGCTGGAAGTCGGCACCGGCTTTCATCCCGAACTGACCGGGCGCGAGAACATTTACCTCAACGGCGCGATCCTGGGGATGCCGCGCACCGAGATCGACCGCAAATTTGACGAGATCGTGGCCTTTGCCGAAGTGGAACGCTTCATTGATACGCCCATCAAGCACTATTCCAGCGGGATGGGGCTGCGGTTGGGGTTTGCCGTCGCCGCCCACCTGGAACCGGATATCCTGGTGGTGGACGAAGTGCTGGCGGTCGGTGATGCCAGTTTTCAGGCCAAGTGCCTGGGCAAAATGGAAGCGGTCGGCAAGGGCGGGCGCACGGTCCTGTTTGTCTCGCACAATATGCAGGCCATGCTGCGGCTGTGCCCCCGCGTGATCCTGCTGGAACGCGGGCGCGTGATCCAGGACGGTCCGGCGGACGAGGTGGTATCGTTTTACCGCCGGTCGAGCCTGGGCGTGACCAGCCAGCGCGAATGGACCGGCGATAACGAGGTGGACGACCGGGCCGCCGTCGGCGATGACCGGGTAAAGTTACGTTCGATCCGGGTATTGGATTCGACCCGCACCATCAAGGACGTGTTCGACATCGACCAGCCGGTTGACGTGGAAGTCGAGTACGAAATATTGGATGGCGGAGCGGACATGTCGGTATCGGTCGGGTTTTACAACGTGGACGGGGTGTGCCTGTTCATCGTTCAGGACGTGAACAACCCCGACTGGATCGACCGCCCGCGCGACAAGGGCGTGATGCGCAGCACGGTTCATATCCCGGCCAATTTCTTCGCGGAAGGGCCGGTTTCGCTCAATCTGGTGATCAAGACCGAAAATCCGCTGAAACTGCACATTCATGAGCAGGACATCGTATCCTTCACCGTCGCGGACCGCACCGAAGGAACCGGTGTGCGCGGCAAATATGCCAAGCGGTGGCATGGCGTGATGCGTCCCATGCTGGACTGGACCATCGATTACGTGAACGGGCGGTAGGTAGAAGGAGCAATTGCGTGAAAATAGCATTCGTAAACCAACCAATGGGTATCGTGATGCCGAGCGAAGGCCCGGTCGGTTCAGTTGGCATTGTGTTACATGAACTGGCAACCAGTTTGGCGGCGCGGTCGCATGACGTGCGCGTCTACTGCCGGGCGCGCGACGAACGCCGTAACGTTCGCGTGGAGCACGCGGGCGGCGTGGAGTTCCGGGGGATTCCGGTCCTGTTCGACCAGTGGTTTACCAATAAAGCAGCGCTGAAAATTTACCGCAACCAGCGCCGCGCCGAGAAGGTGTTGGGCCTGCTGCGGCCCGATCACCCGTTTTTCGCGCACCGGTTGTTTCACTGGCCGTATGCGCGGCGGCTGGCGGCAGACATGGCCGCTGAAACGCAGGTTTTCCGGCCCGATATCGTCCATATCGCCATGTTTTTCCAGGCGATCCCGCACATTCGCGCCCGTAACCCACAGGCCAAAATCGTGCTGCACGTCTATGGCGAAGAACTGGCCCGGCTTGATCCGAAGCCGGTTGAGCGCTATTTGCGGGGAGCCGACCTGATCCTGTGCGCCAGCGACTATATCAAGCGCGGGATGCAGGCCAATTTTCCCCGGTTGGCCGACCGCTGCCAGACCTCGTACAACGGGGTGAATGTGAGCCAATTTGCCGCCGTCGCGGAACACAACGCCGCCGCCTCGCCGCCGGAAACGAAGCGGCTGTTATACGTGGCGCGCGTCTCGCCGGAAAAGGGCGTGCATACCCTGCTGGATGCGTTTGCCCGGATTGCCGCCGGTCATCCCAACGCGCGCCTGGAAATCATCGGATCGCCGCAGCCGGTCCCGCATGACCGGCTGGCCGCGCTGGTCGGCCCGGAACATATGGCAGAAATGCTGACATTTTACCGCGATACGCGCGGCTACCAGCAGCACTTGCAGGACAAGGTCACGGACGATATCGCGCACCAGGTCACATTTACCGGCTTTTTGCCGCACGAAGAAGTCCCCGACCGGCTGCGAGATGCGTATGTGCTGATCCAGCCGTCGTTTAGCGATGCGTTTCCGGTGTCGGTGCTGGAAGGCATGGCGTGCCGACTGCCCATCATCGGGACGCGGGTGGGCGGTATTCCCGAATCGGTGGAAGACGGCGAAACCGGCCTGCTGGTGGACGCGGGCGACGTGGACGGGCTGGCCGGGGCGCTCGCCGCGCTGCTGGACGATCCGGCACGGCACGCAGCGATGGCCCAGGCGTCGTACCGGCGCGTGGTGGAAGTGTTTGACTGGCAGCCGGTGGTCGATACGATGGAACAGTATTACGGGCAGTTGTTGAACGGGTAGCGTTGAAGGGGGCGATCTGCGGTAAAATAGCCCTCAAACATTACACTTATTTCCCCCAAAAAAGGAGATTGACCCCATGCCTTCGACCACCCTGCCACCGCGCAGCGAAATCGCCGAGGAATGTACCTGGAACGCGCCCAGCGTCTTTGAATCGCCGGACGCCTGGGCCGCCGAACTCAAGGCCCTGGCCGCCGACATTGCCCCCTTCCGCGAAAAATACGAGGGACATTTAGGCGACGGTCCGGCGCTGCTGGCCGACTATTTTGACGACTCCGCCGCGCTGTCGGGCCGTTTCGGGAAAGTGTACGTTTACGCCGGAATGTTCAGTTCGGTCGATACCGCCGACCAGGACGCCGCCGCCATGTTCGGGCAGGTCATGGGCCTGTACGGGCAGTTCCGCGCGGCGACGGCCTTCACCGAACCGGAACTGCTGGCGGTCGGGTTGGACAGACTGACCGGCTGGCTGGATTCCGAGCCGCGCCTGGGTGTCTACCGCCACTACATCGAGGACCTGTTCCGCCAGCAAGCGCATGTTCGTTCCGCCGAAGTCGAGGAAGTGATCGGGATGCTGGCCGACCCGTTCGCCACCATCTCGGAGACGGCCAGCAAGCTCGCCAACGCCGATCTGAAGTTCGCCCCGGCCACCACTGCCGACGGCGAGCAGGTATCGGTGGAACAGGGCAATATCATTACCCACGTACACAGCCCGGATCGCGTCCTGCGCCGGTCCTCGTATGAGAGCTATACCGGCGGCTACCTGGCGTTCAAAAATACCTTTGCCAGCAACCTGACCGCCATCATCAAGCGCGACGTATTCATGGCGCGGGTACACAAGCACCCGTCATCCCTGGCGGCGGCGCTGCACCCCTATAACCTGCCGGAAACAGTCTTCCACAACCTGATCGCCGCCTTCAAGCAAAATCTCCCGACGTGGCACCGCTACTGGGACGTGCGGCGGCGGGTATTGGGCGTGGAGACGCTGCACCCGTATGACGTGTGGGCACCGCTGACC
>JAFGTJ010000071.1 GCA_016934195.1 Anaerolineae bacterium
GGCGGCGTTTCGTCCTGGAGCATCGGGGCGATCTCGGCGTCGCTGATCTTCAGCAGGTCGGCGCTCGTGATTTTTAACATGGCATTATCGCCGCCGCCCCCGGCGTAAATGACCTCGTGCGCCTGCACGGACGGGTCCAGGTAGGCGGGCATCGGCGTTTTGAGTCCCAATGGCGGAACCGTGCCCACTGCGAAGCCGGTGAGGTCCAGCACCTGTTCGGGCGCTGCCAGTTTGACCTTTTTCTTGCTGACGTTGAGCCGGTCGGCCAGTTTTTGGAAGTCCACGCGGCGCGTGCCGCAGGCAAAGACCAGGAACGGCTTGTTATCCACCAGGAACAGGACCGATTTCACGATCTGGTCCGGCTCAACGCCGAGTGCCTCGGCTGCTTTCTCGACGGTCGGCGTCGGTTGGCCGGGATATATGATTTCCGCCGGGACATCGTGCGAGTCCAGGTAGGCTTGCAGGTTGTCCGGTGTCAGGGGCGGCGGCGTGGCGGCGGCGTCCGACACCTCGACAAACAGCAGTTCGACCTGCTGCGCGGCGAAGCCCATCAGGTCCTTACCGGCGGTCACACCTTCCGGCGACGTCAACGCCTGATCGAGCGCGGCCATGTCCTCAAAAAACAGTTCCACGATGCGGTGATAGGGCGCTTGGCCCGTTGGACTGCCCAGTACCTTGTTAACCTCAATCCGCTGCACGCCGGGCATTGTCTTCAACAGGTCCAGGTTTCGCCCAAAACGCCTCTCGAAATCGCCGGATTTTGACGCGGATTTGAATAACAAGACCAGTTTAACCATTGGGGCCAGCCTCCTATGTGTGCCTGGAGCATGTTGTCGCAGGGTTCCAACCATGCTACCATACAAGCTGTGTAAACTGGTAAAAAATATACAGGTGGTCGTCTGATGAACACACCCAACGCGCCCTACCACCGCCCATTGTACCCGCCCCAGCAACGTTTAAATCCCTGGGTGATCCGCCTGCCCTTGCTCACCATGACCGGGTTAGTGCTATTGATCCTGGTGCTGGCGATGCTGGTAGCCGGATATCGCTTCATTCACCGGGGCGAAATTTATCCCGGTGTTTCGACCGTGCTCGGCGTGGATTTGGCCGGGATGACGCGCCAGGAAGCCATCGCCGCGCTGTCGGACCGCTTCACCTACGCAGACGAGGCGACGTTCACGTTTCGCTACGAGGGCCGGACCTGGGACTTTTCGGCGGCAGACCTGGGCGTGAAACTGGACGCTGAGGCGACCGTCGAAACCGCGTATCAGGCCGGGCGCGGCGGCAGTTGGCTGGACGACCTGCTGGACCAGTTCGACGTCCGCGCCAACGGCTATCCGGTCGCGCCGGTTGTGGTCTACAACCAGACCTACGCCGAACGGGTGTTGGGCGAGATCGCGGCCAATTATATCAACCAGCCGGTGATCGACGCCGCGCTGACGATCCGCGACGGGCAGGCGCTCGCGCCGCCAAGCCAGGTCGGGCGCAGTGTGGACGTGGCCGCGACGTTGAGCGTGCTCCGCCGCGAAATTCTGGCACTGCATACCCACAGCGAAATCAACCTCGTGATCAACGAAACGCCGCCGGTCGTTTGGGAAACTGCCAGCGCTGCCGACCGGATCAATCTGGCCCTGTCCGCACCGGTCGAATTTTACATCGATCCCGCTGACGGCACGGGCCGGGGTCCCTGGGTGGCGGCCACTGCATCGTTAGAGGATATGCTGCTCGTGGAACAGGTGCAGCACGACGACGGCACCGCCGGGTACGAGGTCGGGTTGAGCCTGGACCAGCCGCGCCAGTTTCTCGCGGAACTCACGCCCGAACTGACCAGCACACCGCAAAACGCGCGGTTTACCTTCAACGACGATACCGCCCAGTTAGAAGTGCTCCAGAACAGCGTCAACGGGCGCACGCTGGACTTGGAACGCACGGTCGCCCAGTTCGAGGACGCGGTATTCAGTCCCGATCCGGCGAATCGCCGCGTGCGCCTGTATTTCAGCGACCTGCTGCCCGCCGTGAGTGATACCGCCACTGCCCGCGAACTGGGCATCATCGAAAAAGTGGCCGAAAAGACCACGTATTATTACGGGTCCAGCGCGGCGCGGCGGCGCAATATCCAGGTGGCATCGGCCAATTTTCACGGACTCGTGATCCCGCCCGGCGGGGAATTTTCGTTCAACGAATGGTTGGGCGATGTGAGCGTGGAATCCGGCTACGAACAGGGCTTGATCATCGTGGGCAACCAGACGATCACGGGCGTGGGCGGCGGGGTGTGCCAGGTAGCGACGACGGCGTTCCAGACCGCATTTTACGGCGGCTACCCGATCCTGGAGCGGGTCGAACACGCTTACCGGGTCGGTTATTATGAGGAAGGCGAGGGTCCCGGCATGGACGCGACGGTCTATTCGCCTATTGTGGATTTTCGCTTCCTGAACAATACGCCCTACTATTTGTTGATCGAAACCTACCTGAATCCGTCGAACAGCTCGCTCACCTGGAAGTTTTACAGCACCAGCATGAACCGGCGCGTAGTCAAAGAAGGGCCGACGGTCAGGAACGTGACGCCCGCGCCCTCGCCCATTTACCGGGCCAATGCCGCTTTGCAATCAGGCCAGGTCAAACAGGTGGATTACGCCGCCAGCGGATCGGACGTGTATATTTACCGCACGGTGTACGAGGGCGACCAGATCGTGATCGACCGCGAAGAGTTCCACAGCCATTACATGCCCTGGGCCGATCAGTACGAGGTCGCACCGAACGATTCGCGGATTAACGGATAGAAATTAACGGATAGAAAAAAGGCAGGAATGTGGACGATAACCCAATTCTTAAACGGGCAGCGCTCGAAACTGTTGATAACCAGCTTCGGGCCAACGATCCGCCGGAAACCCGGCAAACGTTGGACCGGCTGATCGCGGCGGGGCATTCCCGAAAGGAAGCCAAAGAATTGATCGGATCGGTGGTTCTCGCGGAAATCTGGCATGTTATACACGATGATGTGGAATTCAACCTGGAGCGGTTTGTGACCGCGCTGAACGAGTTGAAATAGGTTATGGCAAAACCACGCACCTACTACGAGTGCCAGAACTGCGGGCGGCAGACGCCGCGTTTTATGGGCCGGTGTCCCCACTGCGGCGAATACAATACGATGATCGAACAGGTGGAGGAGCCGGAACCGGCTGTTTCCGCTCATGCGGCCCGCCCCGCCCGTGTTACGCAGTCTACGCCGCTGCGCCTCGACGACGTATCGACCGAAGCGGGCGACCGTTACCCGGTGCCGATTCAGGAACTATCGCGGGTGCTGGGCGGCGGACTGGTTCCCGGCAGCGTGGTCCTGGTCGGCGGTGATCCCGGTATCGGCAAAAGCACGCTGCTGCTGCAACTGGCCGTGATGATGGAACAGGCAGCCGGGCCGGTGCTGTACGTCAGCGGCGAGGAAAGCGAACGGCAGATCAAAATGCGGGCCGAACGACTCAAGCTCGCGTCCCATGACCTGTTTCTCGTCACGGAAACCGAACTGAGCGCGATCCTGGCGCATGTAGAAACCATCAAGCCGCGCCTGCTGATCGTGGATTCGATCCAGACCACATACACCGATAATAAGTCCTCCACTGCCGGGAGCGTCAGCCAGGTCCGTGAGTGCGCCAGCATTCTCCGCGAACTGGCGAAAACGACCGGGATCACGGTGTTCCTGGTGGGCCATGTGACCAAAGAGGGCGTGATCGCCGGGCCGCGTGTGCTGGAACATATCGTGGATACCGTGCTCTACATGGAGGGCGACCGCTTCCAGGCGTACCGGTTGCTGCGCAGCGTGAAAAATCGCTTCGGCGCGACGAGCGAAGTCGGCGTTTTCGAGATGCACGACCGGGGGTTGGTCGAAGTGGCGAACCCGTCCGAGGCGTTCATCGCGGAACGGATGGTCAATGCGCCAGGGAGCGCGATTGCCGTCACGATGGAGGGCACACGCCCGCTGTTGGTCGAAGTGCAGGCGCTCGCCAGCCAGAGCGTGTATCCCAATCCGCGCCGCACCGCTAACGGGGTCGATTTCAACCGGATGCTGCTCATCACCGCCGTGCTGACCAAGCGGGTCGGCATTAAGCTCTACGAAAAAGACCTGTTCGTTAACGTGATCAGCGGCCTGAAAATCGACGAACCCGCCGCCGATCTCGCCATTGCCCTGGCGATTGCGTCCAGCGTGAGCGATGTGCCAATCCCGGCGGACATGGCCTTTATTGGTGAAATTGGGCTGAGCGGTGAACTCCGCGCCGTCAGCAAGATCGCTATCCGGGTACGCGAAGCGGTCAAACTGGGGTTTAAGCGCCTGTTGGTTCCGCGCACGTACCGCGTCGAGGATACATTGGGCGGCGGCGTGGACGTGATCCGCGTGCGCAGTATTGCCGACGCGCTGCACATCGCTCTGCCGCCGCTGCGGTAGTTTCCTGAATTGTTCCGTTTGTTAGCCCCACCTCTAAATCCCCTCTCCCCTGTACCGACCTCCGGTCGGCCTGCGCTGGCGGAGAGGGGACTTGACGTTGCGCCTTTTTCCCCCTCTCCATAGCGCAGCGTCATGGAGAGGGGGCCAGGGGGTGAGGCTAGAATCCTTCCAGCGCCGCATCAACATCCGGGTAGGTGGCGAAGAACTTATCAAAGCCGATGATCTTAAAAACGCGCTCGACTTTGGTGCTGAGCGCCACCAGCCGCAGGTCGCCGTTTTGGGATTTGCTCTGCGTCAGGATATCGGCCAGCGTGCGCAGCCCCGCGCTGTTGATGTAGGAAATCTCCGACATCTCAAGGACGATTCTGGTTTTTCCGGCGGCCACTGCCGCCTGGAGCGCGTTATCCATCTCCACCGCGCCCGCGCTGTCGATCCGCCCGTTCAGCACAAAAACCGTGACGCCGTTCTGTTCCCGTTCGGTGATTTGCATGTGCTTATCCCTTCTCTTTACCGCTGTTGGCGGCTGGCTACTGGCGGCCTGCCACGAGCCGCTGATCGATGGCTTCCTGGCTCATCAACTGGCCGTCGCGCACTTCTTCCACACGCGGAATCTGCCCGGCCAGGTCGCGGTCATGCGTCACCATGACAATCGTGGTGCCCTGTTTTACCAGGTCCTCGAACATGGCGAACATCAGACCGGCGGATACCACGTCCAGGTTGCCGGTTGGTTCGTCGCCTACCAGCACCTTCGGGTTATTCGCCAGCGCGCGCGCAATCGCGGCCCGCTGCTGCTGACCGCCGGAAATCTGGCTGGGGTACTTGTGCGCCACGTCCGGCAGGTCCACCATTTCCAACAGTTCCATCGCCCGTTCTTTGCGCTGGCCCTGGAATGTGCCGGTATAGTGCATGGGCATCATGACGTTTTCGATCACGGTCAGCGTCGGCAGCAGTTGGAAGAACTGAAAGACGACGCCCACGTTCCGCCCGCGCCATTTGGCGACCTGATTTTCGCTGAGTTTGGTCAGGCGTTGGCCCGCCACGAAGACTTCGCCTGAGGTGGGGCGGTCGATGCCCGTGATCATGTTGATCAGAGTGCTTTTGCCGCTGCCCGACGGTCCGACGATGGCGACGAACTCGCCTTCTTTGATTTCCAGATCGACCCCCTTCAATACGCGCAGCGGGCCAGCTTTGGTCTTGTAAATTTTCTCCACACTTTGCAGAGAAATGACTGAGTTGGGTTGTTCGTTATTTCCGTTGCTCATGAGTGTGCTCTCTCCCACAGGCGCTTACTGGTAGCGCAGAATGTCTGAAACCGTGCGGCGCGCGGCGGACAACGACGGCCACAGGCTTGCCAGTGCCGCCACGATGATCATTCCCACCAGGCCCATACCCAGGACCCACAGCGGGTAGCTAAAATCGATAAACTCGGCAAAGCCCATCCCATCCAACAGGGCAATGGCCAGTAGATAGCTCAGCGGGATTGCCAGCGCCCAGGCCAGTAACCCGATCAGGATACCTTCGACCAGGAACTGGCTGACGATGGTGCTCGATCCCGCGCCGATGGACCGCATCACGCCGATTTCCTTCTGGCGCTCGAACACAGCCATCGACAGGGTTGTCAGCAGCCCAATCGCGCCGACTGCCGCCATCACGCCGGACGTGATCTGGAAGATCATGTTGAAGACCAGCATTTGCTCGGCAATTTCTTCCTGGGTTTCGACCTGATTCTCGTATGACGCCGTGATCCCGGCATTGAGCAGCGTTTCGGAAATGTCGTCAATGGCGAAATTGACTTCTTTTGCCGACGCATCCCGATCCTGCATGGTTACAAACACGACCAGCGGCAGCGGTACATCGTCGCTTTCGTCATCCGGCGTGCCGCCATCGTACACAAACCCGGCTAACTGCGACAGGTCTTGCCATCTGAGAATGCCGAACGGGAACGGGTACGAGACAATACCGATGACCTCAAACTCGCCGCTGCGTCCGCCTGCGGTTAGAATCACCTGGTCCCCCACGCTCTTATCGAGCGCGTCGGCGGCAGGCTGGGTCAATACAACCCCTTCACGTTCCGAACCATCCTGCCAACCCGTACCGGCGTTGTAAACCAGGTCCATCGTGTTTGCCGCCGGATCAATGCCGAATGACATCAAATCGTCTTCGCCATCAAAGCCCACGCTGAGCGCCGTGCCGTCCAGGTCCAGCACTTTCACGTTGAAGAATGATCCCGGTTTTACCTCGGCTACCTCGTCCACCTGCTGGATAAGGGTTTTCAACTGGTCGTAATCCTGCGCTTCGGTGGGAATCACCATCAGCTCGTACTGGAAGGTGTCGAATACCTTGTCGATCTCGTCGGTGATCACCGTGAACATGGCAAACACGCCCATGAACGCCGACGCTGCCAGGGTCAGCGTGATTACGGTCAGCAGCAGGCGGCCTTTTTTCTGGACGACGTTGCTCAGCGCTTGCCGGATATTGGCGGGCAGGGGCAGCCGTTTGATGAGGCGCGCCATTGGGCCGCGTCCCCAGTTGCCGGAAATGCCCAGGTCGGTCATTGCATCCAGAATCGTGACCCGCGTGCCGTTGAAGACCGGGATCAGCGCCGCCACAACCGGGACCATTAACCCCATCACCGCGCCAATCACGACGCCCGTTGGCGAAACCTTGAATCCGTCGATCAGGGTAAACGCGAGCGGCGCGACGGCCTGGGCCATCATCGAGCCAACCACGATCCCAAGCAGCACGCCGGGAATTGTGCCGATAATCCCGTAAAGCAGCGCGATCCCGGAGTAGATCAGGAAATTGTCCGTGCGGGTCGCGCCCAACGACTTGATCACGCCGATCTGCCGTTTTTGCTCGACGACGATGGTGTTGATCACGTTCGTGACCAGGAAGCCGGATACGATCAGCGCCACAACTGCCAGCATGTTCAGGATATTGGTCACTTCCTGCACTTCGCCGATCAGGAAGTAATCGTCGGGATCGTCGGTCCAGGTCATGGTCGGGATATAGTTTGTTTCTTCGGCGATGGTTTCTTTCAGGTTTTCTGTATTGTTCCATGCCGTTTGTTTGTCAACGTAGCGCAGGTAGTAGGACGTGTACCCGGAGAACCCGGCTAGCTGCTGCGCATCATCGAAATTGGCGAACAGGCGGCGTTCCGGTTGATTTTCCCCGCCGCCGGTTTCAACCCAGTAGGGATGGAACGCGACTGCCGTGATCGTCCATTCTTCCGGCTCGGCGTCGGTCTGTCCCAGAGGCCGGAACTGGATCGTATCGCCCACATGCAGGTTGTTCTCGTCGGCCATTCGTTGCTCGACCGCCAGTTCATGCTGGCCCGGCTGCGGCCACTCGCCGTCTACCAGCCGCATCGGTTCCAGGTCGATCTCACCGAACGGTTCCGAAAACGCCATGATGTCGGCTTCCTGGAAGCGTTCGTCGCCCGTTTTTTGCCAGAAAACCGGGGCCATCGCCTGCCCCTCGATATCGGTGATACCCACCAGGCTCCGCAGCACACGCGGCGCGGACCGGCGGTTTTCCACCAACGACAACACCTGATCGTCGCCGTCTTCGGTCTGGACATTCGTGCCCGCCGTCGGGACGGTCACGAACACCCGGAGCATGGCTACTTCGTCTGGCTGAATATCGTCTTTGATCTGGCGAATCAGCAGATCGTTGGCCGAAATCAGCGTGACCGCGCCAAAGACGCCGATCATGATGCTGATGGCGACCATGGTCGTTCGCCCCTTGCGCGACAGGACGTCACGCAGAATCTTGCGCCCCCTTGTTTTGATCATGAGTATCCTTGTCCTGACCTATTTACCGCGTATGGCTGAACGGGTACGGGAGGCACGCAGTTCCTGGCTGCGCCGCGCGGCGGCGGCTGCCAGCGTTGTTTCGCCAATCGTGCCATCGACAATTTCCATCAGTTTTGGGACACCCTTGACCAGCTCGCGGTCGTGGGTGACGATGATAACCGTCGTGCCCCGGTCGGAGAGTTGGTGGAACAGGTCAAACACGTTCTGGGCGCTCATGCGGTCCAGGTTGCCGGTTGGTTCGTCACCGACGACCAGCGGCGGATTGTTCGCCAGCGCGCGCGCCAGGGCGACACGCTGCTGCTGCCCACCGGACAGCATATCCGGGGTTTTGTCGGCCTGATCCCGGATATCGAACCGCTCCAGCAGTTTGAGCGCAATATCGCGGCGTTCACCCGGTTTCCAGACATTGGCAAAATCCATCGGGGCGATCACGTTTTCCACGACGGTCAGGGTTGGCAGCAGTTGGAAGAACTGGAACACGATGCCCACGTTGCGGGCGCGCCACTTGGTCAGTTTGCGCTGCGGCGCTTGCGTGATCGGCACACCGCCAACTGCCACATCGCCCCCGGTGGGGCTGTCTACGGCGGTCAGCATATTCAAAAAAGTGGTCTTGCCGCTGCCGGATGGCCCAACGAGCGCCACGAAATCACCTTTGTGAATTTCCAGGTCGATTCCGCGCAGGACGTTGAGCGGTCCCGCAGGCGTGTCGAAGGTTTTCACGAGGTCCTTAATTTCGATGAATGCTTCGGCCATTGAGTTTTCTCCTTGTATGATCGATCAGATGTTATAGTGGCTCCCGCGAAGTTCTGTAGTGAAGTGACGATAGCCATTATAACAGGTTCTTGCTTGCCCCTACTACTACGTGATATCTTACGCGGGGTTGCGCCCAAAGTTGCGCGCAGTGGGGGCAAATATCCATGACAGGGCGCTATCGTGAGCGGCTGTCCTGTCCTATACTGGAGCTATTGGGACTAAACATCAAAAATCTGTAAATACCAGACCCTTTGATGCACACACGCCCGACAGAATAGCTAGAACGACCGGATTGTACTGGAAAGGACTCATCATGATGAAACTCAACAATCGTGAAATCACGTTGATGGTAATCAGTGTCGTGGTTGGTTTGCTGCTCGGCATGATCCTGGTTGGCTCCAGCGACGATTTGCGCACCTCGCTGTTTGGCACCGCTGCCGAAGATAAGAACGAAGAACAGGCTGTAGCGACGGAAACGGTCCAGTATTACCTGGTGGACGTGCCCAGCGCGCAGGATTGGCTGGCCGAAAAGTATCCGGCGAATGTTGAGGTGTCCCAGGTGGCAGCGGACGAACTCGCCAAGCTGATCGAGGCGTTTGAGTTCCGTTCGGCGTTCCTCAAGGCCAAAGAAGACGGTTACGTCGATGCTATCCTGCCCCAGATGTACGCGGCGTTAGCGGGCGTGGAAAATGTTGAAGCCCTCAAAGTGGACGAAAACAATCCCATGTCGGTCTGCCTGGGACTGGACGACGATCTCTACGGCGAACCGGGCATTTATCTCTACCTGACCGTCCCGGCCAACCAGGTCAAGGACGTAGGTATCCCTGAAACCGCCGCGTGGAAAATGCTGGACGAACCCAAGAGCGACACGCTCTACTGGCAACTGCTGGCGTGCTACCCGGAACCTGAAGCCA
>JAFGTJ010000424.1 GCA_016934195.1 Anaerolineae bacterium
CAATCGAAATCTGATACATAAAAATGCCAAATTACGCCCATTCTCAGAACGTCTATGCATCAAAACCATGATGACTGAGTACTAGTACACTGAAGCTCAAATGAGCCAATGGTTAAGCGGCAAGCGCCTTGCCTTGTCCAGCGAAAAGGCTTTGCCATCGTGCGATTGAAATACTCAACAAAGGCCAACACTTGAGCCTTAGTGCATTAGCCCCATTTTGCGAGCAGTGCTATAAATTTCCTACGAATAAAATATTTATTTTCGCGCTATCCTCATCAGGAGGGATCATGTCTAGCGAAAATGATAAGGCGATCCAATCGTCAGAGCCGGATAAGCCAGAAATAACGTTTGTGATCAGTGGTGACCCCGGTAAGGCTGCTTCAATCACCATTCAGAACGCACCGGAGCAACCCACTGAAACCGAACAAATCGAAGAACTTGATGTAGAGTCTCGGAAGCAATTTGAAGAGTTGATCTTATCGGATTTTCGGTCCTCAGTCCCCTCTCTTGTTCCTCAGACAAAAAAAAGTCAGACTGAAGTTCCTCAAACGGCATCTCAAACGTGTTGGTTTTGTGGACAACGACCCGCCCATGCTGAGTATGCATCCAATGTGCCGTTGTGTAAATTAACTGACGTCGATGTGAAAATTAGTGGAGGTGCTGTCTATACAAAAGAAACGACGATCAAGTGGCAGGAAACACACGTTTCGATTCCACGCTGCTCAAAATGCCGAGAGACCAGCAGGAAAGCATATGATGCTATCTCTGCCCGAATGACGCTATCGTTTATATTTTTTATGCTGTTAAGTTGTATCGGGTTGGCAATTACAGCGATGAAACATATTAACTCATGGGGGAATCCATTGATGATCTTTACCTGGGTGGCTTTGTTGATCGGCATTGCCTTGCCAGGCGCGATTTTGCTGTTCGCATTTGTACAATACCATCATCTTATTAAGAAGTTCACATCATATCCAGCTATTCAAGATCTGCGGTCTGACGGGTGGGCACTTCGGGAAACTCTTGAACCCAAGAAAAAATCCCGCCCGTATTTGTGGTTTTTAGCATGGTAATTGACGTTACGCGGCCAGACGAACAGGCGCAAATCGGGCAAGATACGCCGCTTCTGGCCGATTTGAGATTCGCTGGAATCAAGCTGTATACCGGGGTGATGGGATTGAGGGGTGAGGCTAACAACACGCGGCCCCGGTGATGACTGGGGCCACGTGGGGATTACGTAAAATTTTCGGAGGAACGTTCGGCGGGATCAGCCCATGTCCTGGCTGCGGTGCTTGAGCAGCCACAGCGCCCGTGCCCGCCACGCCGTATAACGGTCCACCTGACCGAGCAGCGCTTCGAGTTCCACCTGTTCGGCGGGCGTGAGGGTGGCAAGTTTGCCTTTTGCCATCAGGTCCCGCAGCCGGTCCCATTCCGGCCACGCGAGCCGCTGGTATACGACCGCCCACAGTTGATCATCGCTGCACGAATCGAGCATGTTCAGCGCGTCGTCCACCTCTTCGGGCACCGTGCCATAAACCAGGGCCAGACTTGACAGCAGCGCCTCTTCGACGGTCTGACCACTGAATGCGGCGGCCTGGCTGATCCGCTCATACAACTCGGCGGGTAATTTGAGCGACACAGTACGTTGTGATGGCATGATTTATCCGTCCAAACAGTTTCCTAACTGTTTCTATTATATCAGAATCAGGGACGGTTTTATACACCATTAAGTGCATATTTTGTGAAGATTTTGGGAGTATCACCCCGCCACCATCTCAAACGTCAGCCCATCGTCGTCCGCGCCGATCTTGACCGTCGCCCCGGCGTCGGGATTTTCCTTCAGCAGGTAGTCGGCCAGCGACTCGCGCACATTGCGCTGGATAATGCGCCGCAGCGGACGCGCGCCCCATTCGGGGTGCTCGTTCTGGTCCAGCATCCACTGCTTGGATTCCGGCGTGAGTTCGAGCGTCAGGCCGCGTTCGGCGGCGAGCTTGTGTTCCTTCTTCAGCATCAGGTCCAGGATTTGGGCCAGATGCTCGTCACTCAGTGGGTGGAAGATCACGATCTCGTCCAGGCGGTTGAGGAATTCGGGCCGGAACTCGCTGCGCACTTCCTCCATGACCTCTTCGCGGGTATCGTCGTCGATCACGGTGACTTCCAGTTCGCGCGCGCCGACGTTGCTGGTCATGATGATCACGGCCTCGCTGAAGTTGGCGACGTTGCCCTGCCCATCGGTCAAACGGCCTTCTTCCATCACTTGCAGCAGGATGTCCAATACGCGGCGGTGGGCTTTTTCCACTTCATCGAACACCACCACGATATAGGGCTGGTCGCGCACGCGGTCGGTGAGCTGCCCGCCGCCCTCGTATCCCACGTAACCGGGCGGCGCACCGATCAGGCGGCTGACGGTGTTTTCGTCCATGTACTCCGACATATCCAACTGCAACATCGCCTCTTCGCTGCCAAACATGAACTCGGCCAGCGCTTTCGCCAGTTCGGTTTTGCCCACGCCGGTCGGACCCAAAAACAGGAACGATCCAATCGGGCGCTTGGGGTCCTTGAGGCCGACGCGCGCCGTCTTGACCGCCCGGCTGAGCGCGATCACGGCTTCGTCCTGGCCGATGATGCGCTCGTGCAGGTGTTCGACCATGCTGGCGTACTTGGTGCGCTCGTCCTGGCCCAGTTTGCTGACCGGGATTCCGGTCATCAGCGCGGCGGCCAGCGTCATGTCCTCGGCATCCAGCGACGAATCGGCCACTTCCTGCCGGAAGGCGAGATGCTTCTGGTCGCTGAGGCTGACCAGCGAGGCGGCGCGGTGAACGAGGTGCAGCGCGCTCAGCGGGAGCGGCGTCCCGCTCAGGTAGCGCTTGGCAAGATTGGTCCCGACCTTCAGCGCCTCGTCCTGAATCTCGATGTTGTAGTCGGCGGCGAGATGCGGCTTGTGGACGCTCAGAATCTCGACCGTCTCACTGTTATCGGTGGGCGGAACCTGGAGCAACTGGACGTTCTCGCCAATCGCGCTGATGGTCCGCAGCCGTTCATCCCAGAGCGCCTGGGAGGTGGAACTGATGATCACCGGGTCGCCTTCCAGGAACGCCCGTTGCAGCGACGGCGCGGCCTTCGGGAATTCGGCCTTAAGCGCGCTGCCGAAAAAGCGGTGAATGTGCGGAACAAACAGGATGCCGCCTTTGGCGCGGTCCAGGCCGGATTTGACCGCTTTCTGGGCGTTATCCAGCAGCGCCCGTTCGTCGATCTCCACCAGCCGCGCGAGGTTCTGCGGGCCTTTTTTCTCCGCGATCAACAGGGCCAGACTGTAGGCCAGCGTGCGCTTGCCCACGCCGTCCGGCCCAACCAGGATCACATGCCGGTTGACGGTCTGGCCGAGCATCTGGATCAGGTCGCGCAGCAGCGCCTCGCGGAAATAAACCGCTTGCAGCGAACCCGCTTGCGCCGCCGCCACCATGTCCACGCTCAGATCGGTCAGGGTGCGCTGAATGGCGCTGGTCCCGGTCGCCGCCGACGTTAACTGTTCCAGCAGCGCCTTTTTGGTGATGCCGAACTGGATCAACATGCCCGCCGTGCCGACGTCCGATTCGGTCATCACGCCCAACAGGTGATCGGTGTCGATGGTGGACTGGTTGAGCGACTGGGCGACCGTCAGCGCTTCGTCCAGCGCGACGATCATGGCGCGGCTGAGCTTGATACTTTCCTTGCCGCCGACCACGTACACCAGGTCGCCGTCCAGATCGCGGCGGCTTTGCACCGCCAGCCGCGCCTGCCGTTCCAGCCGGTCGAGATCGGCCCCGCGCCGGTCCGCGAAATAGCTCAGCAGTTGGGACGCCGCCGTGCCCTTGCTGCGGATCAGGGCCAGCAGCGCGGCTTCGGGCGTCAGTAAGCCTTTGCCGTAGGCTTTCACGATATCCGCCGCGTCGTCCATTACGGCCTGGGTGTCTTTGGTTAGCAAATTGGGATTCAGGTTTCCCATGGTGTCGCCTCTATCTCGCTTTACAGGTACACGATTCAGGTTCACCACAGAGACACAGCGGGCACAGAGAAGAGAAAATCAAAGACTCTTCTTTTTCCTCTTGTCTCTTACCACTTTTTTCTCTGTGTATTCTGTGCCTCTGTGGTGAACTGTTTTTTACCCCACTGTCCGAATACACCCCAAAGGTACTACGGGTTGCGCGCGAAAACAACTATAGACATTCTGAGATATAATGAGGAACGTTGCTTTTCTTCACGCGATAGGAGTCTGTTCTGATGCCGATTACCATCGAGTGGGACAACGACGATCACACCGTCATCCTCTGGACTCTCAGCGGCCAATGGACCTGGGCCGACATTCGCACCACGCAGGCCGATTATCACGACATGCTGCGCACGGTCGATCACATGGTAGACGTGATCGGCGATATGCGTCACTCGACTACGGTGCCCCTTAAAGCGCTCCCCAATTTCCAAAGCCTGATGCGCGGTGAACTGCCCAACCGCGACCGGATCGTGCTGGTCGGCAGCGGCACGGTGATCGAGCGGCTGGCGGACACGTTCAACCGGGTGTTTCGGCGCGGGCAGAGGCCGTTGTTCCTGCTGGCCGGTACTGTCGAGGAAGCGCGTGATCTGCTGGCCGGGGAATAATAATTGCCTCAACGATAGGAGGTTGAGCCAATGCCAATTACCGTAAACTGGGACAATAACGATCACACGATTGCGAGCTGGACTCTCACCGGCCAGTGGACCTGGGCCGAATTCCGCGCCGCGCAAGTCGAGTTTCATGACCTGCTGCGCGCGGTTGACCATATCGTGGACGTGATCGCCGATATGCGTGAGGCCGGTCCACTACCGGCGGCCACACTGACTCACTTCCGCAGCGCGCAGCTTGCCGAACTGCCCAACCGCGACCGGATCGTGCTGGTCGGCGGCGGGGGACTGGTAAGGAGCATCGCGGGGACCTTCAACCGGGTGTTTCGGATCGGAAAGCCGCCGTTGTTCCTGTTCGCCGATACCGTCGAGGATGCGCGCGATCTGCTGGCGCGAGAATAAACCAGCCTCACCCCCTGGCCCCCTCTCCATGACGCTGCCGACTGCCGGTCGGCAGCGTCATGGAGAGGGGGAAAATGTCATGGTGTCAAATCCCCTCTCTACGAAGTGGAGAGGGATTTTAGGGGCAATACGGTTTAGATAAGAACCTGTCTCCGGTCTGGGACTGTAGGGCGGGACCTATGTGTCCCGCTGTTGATGGCGCTCTGACGGTTGCCCGGAGGCACACGCAGGTGCCTCCCTACAGCGTTAACTAAACCGTATTGGATTTAGGGGTGAGGCTAACCGCTTTATTCGCTCGCTGTGGCGGTGGCCGTCGCCGTTGGCGCAGGGGCAAGAGTCGGCGTAGCGGTCGGTGGAAAGACAAAATTCTCCTCGACCAGCAGCGGCGACACGTCACGCGGCAGCGGCTCCTGCGGGATGTGGCGCTCCCAGTTCTCGAAATCCTCCATGTAGGCGGGATCGTCCATCAACCCTTCGATCCAGTTCAGGAAATGCTGTTCTCGCAGCGCATCTACGTCGGTCGGCGAGAGGATGTCGAACACTTCTTCGCCCACCAGCGCCACGTACCAGCCCTGCGGAATCGAGATTGGGCCGACGATATCGCCAGGACTGGCATAACCCACCGCTTCGATCACGTCCGCCGTCAGGTTTGAATCGCTCCAGCGGAAAATACGCCAGGTGCCCTCGCCGGTCGGTGACAGGCCGTAGGACATCGCAATGTCGCGCAGCACTTCGCCGCGCGCCAACCGCGCCGCCACGTCCTGGGCCTGGGCCTCGGTGCTCATCACGATATCCTGCACCTGCACGCCGACGCGCCCCATGCTGGATGCGGGCACGGCTTCCGGTTCGTTGCTGATCAGGAATTGCAATTGGGCGTACAGCGTGCGCGCCCGGATAAGGCGGCGGAACTGTTCTTCGTTCATGCCGCTGTAGATTTCCATCTGTTCGAGGTATGCGGCGTAGACGTCCTCGAATTCCGGCGGCAGGCTGCCGCCGTCGCCGACGGTCAGGTCCAGGTACTGGGCCAACTGCGCGTTGAATTGCAGCGGGTCCACTTCGATATCGCGCCGCAGCGCTTCCTGGAACACAATCGCATCGAGCACCATCAGCCGGTGAACCTGCCCGCCAAAGCTGTAACTGTCGGCCAGCGTCTCGAACGTGGAGGCGACAAAAGCGTTTTCGGGGATGCTCAGGTCCAGAATCTGGTCGGTGCCGTATTTTTCGGCCAGCCGCGCGATCCGGTACAGGTAGCGCCAGCGCTCGAAGCGCACGCGCTGCCGCAGCGCGTCCAGCGTGATGTCCTCGTTGCCCACGCGCGTCACGACCGTATCGCCGGGCGGCAGGTCGGGCGAATCGGTGGGGATGGCATACGGCGTGCTGGCCGGGGCGGTATCGCTGGCCGCGTCATCAGCACTTTCAGCGCTTTCAGCGGTACCGGCGGGCGGTGTCGGAGAGGGGGGCGGGGCTGCACTGGTCAGCGTTTGCGCGGCGGCTTGAGTCTTGGTCCCGCCCACGTCGATATGAACTACGCCCGAATTGTCCGAGGACGAGCACGCCGCCAGCCCGAATACCAGCAGCCCTATTCCCACCACACCCCACACTGCGTTGCGCCGCTTAATATGACGTCTCATGATTGTTTCCTTCGAGTGAATGCTTGACGATATCAATATCAATCCATAAAGGATCGCATATGGGACAGGCCGCGAACTTCCTCTCCTCCGAGCGAGCGAACCCGGCCCACATGCGATTATCTGGTTATACGTGATGCAAGGGGCGATTTTAACACAAAGTCCCGGTTTGTGGCGCGGGGGGATATGCCCGGGGGGCCACGAATGACCTGTTGTTGACTTGGGATGTGTGGGTGAAAACGGCCTCACCCCCCGGCCCCAACGCAACCGCAGGTTGCGCCTCCATTTCGAAATGGAGAGGGG
>JAFGTJ010000425.1 GCA_016934195.1 Anaerolineae bacterium
GCAGGGTGCTGCGCTTCATAAGCCGCGAGGAGGTCCGTAAAACCACTAGGCGCAGCTTCTTCCGGTTCTTCCATTACCGCCCCCAGCCAATCCGGGACCGACCCCGCTTCCGCTGGCGCGTCCGGTATCTCATCTACTGGCCCGAACAGGTCCTCAAACGCCGGTTCGAGCATGTCCGCGTCTTCAAATTCCGGCACATCCCCCCCTGCGTCTTCCATTGCCGCCCCCAGCCAATCCGGGACCGACCCCGCTTCCGCTGGCGCATCCGGCGCGTCATCTACCGATCCGAACAGGTCCTCAAACGCCGGTTCGGGCATGTCCACGTCTTCAAATCCCGGCACATCCACCCCTGCGTCTTCGATTGCTGCCCCCAGCCAATCCGGGACTGACCCCACTTCCGCTGGCGCGTCCGGCACATCATCTGCCGATCCAAACAACTCCTCAAACGTTGGCTCTGGAATGTCCACATCTTCTGCTTGCGACTCTTCTGCCGCTACGCCTGACCCTTCTGGAGCATCTGCGCCCTGTTCACTCATCCAATCCCCGAAACCAAAGTCATCTTCGCTCGGAGATAACCAATCATCCCCTTGTGGCGCAGAACCCGTATCTTGGGAATCCAGATCGCTAAACCAATTCGGCAGCCCGTCGTCTTGCTCTGCCGCGCTGCCAGTATCCGCCGGAAGAGACATATCCCCTGCTAACCAATCGGGGGGCGAGTCAGATTGTTCACTAAAGAGTGCGCCCATATCCAGAGGGGCTGAATCGCCGAATGTGTCTACGCCCAACGCCCTATCCATCCCGGCGCTTTCATTCAAATCACCCAACTCATGCACCCAATCCGGGGTTTCAGATGACAAGGCGGCTGCCGCTTGCGCGCTGTAGTCGAGATGCGCCAAGACATTCGTATCGGCGCTCTCCACATCGGGTTGCAAGATACGCATGGCTTCGTAGGGATCAACTGCCGTAATACGATCCAAAAACACCTGGGCATCGGTGGGTCGTTCATTATCCAGCCATAATTGAGCCAGGATACAGTTAGCAGGCAGGCAGTAAGGCAGCTTCTTTAGAATTTGGACCGATACTTCCGCCGCTTCGACCGGATGTTGGCTGTCCCACAAGGTCTGAGCCAGCAACACCTGGAGATCAACCCGCCCCGGCATCTGATCCAACGCCGCGCGCAGTTCAATAATGGCCTGATCGTACAATTGGCCGCTGGCATACTGGCGGGCTAATGCGCCGCGCGTTAGTTGGATTTTTTCCGGCGCGCTCTCTTCGCCACCACGCTTGATATACAACTCGCGGAGCGCGGCTTGCAGTTCCTTGTTGCCCGACATTTGCTCATACGCCCGTTCCAGATGCCAGATTGCCTGGTCCAGATCGCCATCCGTCTCACGGATTTCGCTGAGACATAAATGAGCAACATGATCGACGGGAGATACGCTCAACACACGCTGGAATACTTCGGCGGCTTCGTTTACGAGTTCGAGACCGCCACCATGCTGCCCTCGTTGCAGCAGTGCCTGCCCCAACAGACGGTATGTTTCCACGTTCTGCGGGTAATGCTGCAAAATGTAACGGCAGTGACTGATCACCTCATTGAAGGATTCTTCCCTCAACAACGTGGCAAGTTCATTCAAATATGCGGCTAACGTAATGTGTTCGGCCATCGTCTGCTCGTTTCTCACATACTTAATCTTGGCCCAATCTCATTATGCTATACCTGATCTAGAAGCGCAAGAAAACTGAAATTTGTATTAAGTTAGTTTATGCAGTTGTCGTATGCGCTCAATCAGCTCTTCCGCCGACCGTTCGGTCCCAGGTGAGCGACCAAGCGGATCATCAGGGCTTGGCTGTCCTAACAACGCTCGCATAACAGCCGCCCACCCATGACTCAAGACGTCCAGGTTATAGCCACCTTCTAACACAAATACAATCCGGTCCTGACATACGTCCGCCGCCATGTCGATCAACAAACGCACCAACCGATCCAACCCGGCCAGCGATAACCGGATATTGGCAAACGGATCGGCCCAATGGGCATCAAATCCGGCAGAGATCAATAGAAATTCCGGCTCGAACCGTTGGATGGCAGGCAGCACCACTCGCTCGAACGCCAGCGCATATCCCTGATCTCCGGTTCCTGGCGGCAGCGGCACATTGACGGTATAACCATCGCCAATCCCCTCGCCCATCTCGTGGATCAGGCCGGTGCCGGGATATAACGGTGATTGGTGCGTGGAAACATACAACACGCTCGGATCAGCCACGAAAATATCCTGTGTGCCGTTCCCGTGATGCACGTCAAAATCCATAATGGCAACGCGCCCTATGCCATATGTTCGCTGGACATATCGCGCCGCCACCGCTACATTGTTCATCAGGCAAAATCCCATCGCCTTATGCGGAGTCGCATGGTGTCCAGGGGGGCGAATCGCCGCCGCGCCATTATCAGCATTGCCCTGCATCACGGCGTCCACAACCCGCAGCACACCGCCCGCCGCTAATCGGGCCAGATCATAGGATTGAGGCGTCGCATAGGTATCAGGGCCAATCATGACAGTGTGGGACTGCTGACCAATCCGCGCCAGTCGCGCCAGATGGTCTGCCTCATGAACGGCCAGGATATCCTCATCGGTGGCAGGAACGGGATCAACCCGCGCCAACATATCCAATAAATCATCGGCTTCAAGCCGCCCCTGAACAGCCGTCAAACGCCCGGCATATTCGGGATGACCGGGCAAGGTATGGGCGGCGAAACGCGAATCGGTGAGAAAGGCAGTGGGCATAAGGATTATCCCATTCTAAAGGGTCCACTCATTCATTGTACTTACTCCTATCATTTGATCAAATAAGGCGACTTCACGTTACCGTAAAGCCGCCTCAGAATTTCCAGGTTACAGGCTAAGCAATTGCAGTCCCGCTAAAGCCTGTCAGATCTCTTGCTTCCTGCCTGTTAGTCGCCAGATACCATGTCAGACGTGATACGATCCGCGATCTCCGCCGTCATGGACGGGTCTTCGCGGTCGCTGCGACGCACGGCCCACAAGATCAGGACAATGCACACCACGATACCGATGATAACGCCTGGACCATACCCGGAGTATTCCACCACGAGCGGCGCGGAAATCAGAGCCACGAGGTTCATCACCTTGATCATCGGGTTCAACGCAGGTCCCGCCGTATCCTTAAGCGGATCGCCAACCGTGTCACCGACAACGCTGGCCTTATGGTTTTCGCTGCCCTTGCCGCCGAAATAACCATCTTCGACGTACTTCTTGGCGTTATCCCACGCGCCACCGGCGTTGGACATAAAGACCGCCAGCAACTGCCCGGTCAGGATCACGCCCGCCAGGAAGCCGCCCAACGCCTCTTCTTTGAGCAGGAAACCAACCGCAAGCGGAGCCAACACCGCGATCAGGCCCAGCGGGATCAGTTCGATCTGCGCTGACTGGGTAGAAATCGTTACAGCCTGGGCGTAATCGGGAGTTTTCTTGCCCGAAGCAATTTCGGGGTCGCGCAACTGGCGGCGCACCTCGGCCATAATCAGGCCAGCGGCGCGGTTCACAGCTTTGATCAACAGGCCGCTGAACAACAACGGCAGCGAACCACCGATCAGCAGACCAACGAATACCACCGGGTCAGCCAGGTTCACGATTTCTTCAAAATCCGGGTCCACGCGCTGAATGTCGGTGAAGAAACTGCCGAACAGCGACACCGCCGCGATCACTGCCGAACCAATCGCCACACCCTTCGTGATAGCTTTGGTGGTGTTACCAGCAGCATCCAGATCGGCCATAATCTTGCGCGCTTCGTCGCTCATGCCCGCCAACTCGCCGATACCGTTGGCGTTATCAGAGATGGGACCAAACGTGTCCATACTCACGTTGTTGCCGGTATGCGAAAGCATCCCGACGCCGATCAAGGTTACGCCGAACAGGACATACTGGTAGCGGTGAATATCCGGTACCTCGTGCATACTGATCAGGAACAGCGCCACTACCATGATCCACAGCGCCTGGAAGAAGCCCTCAACCAGATGGCCCTTCTGCTGGCCGCGCACGATAGAAAGCACCGACAATACGACACCACCAACCACTGCCCAAATCTTGAGATCGCTGGGGAAGTCATAGCTATACACCAGGATCGACGCGGTGAGACTGCCCACAATCACAAACAGCGCCCACACACTGGACAGATAACCAAGCGACAGACCTTCGAGAATAACCGAGGCCGGACCAAAGCGCGTCCCGGAAGCAATCGTCTGAACGCGCTTACTCTTGGCACTGGTTGCATACGAGGTCAACGGGTTAAAGGCTACAGCCAACGCCACACCCACCGCGACCAGAGTCGCCAGCGACAACTGACCGGCATACAACCACGCCAGAAAGAATGTTGCGATGATGGTAATGCCACTGGAAATCTCGTAGCTCTTATACATCGCTTCTTCAGCATCGTCTACATCCCACATCGACACGGCATAAGTGCCGACAATCGAGCTAACCACGCCGACACCCCGTACCAGCAGCGGTAGCACGATCCAGTACAATTCGCCGTTGATGGCCGTCAGCGCCAGACCGAGGATCAGGCTGGACACAATCGTTACTTCATAGGACTCGAAGATGTCCGCCGCCATACCCGCACAGTCACCCACGTTGTCGCCCACGAGGTCGGCAATCACTGCCGCATTACGCGGATCGTCTTCTTCCATCCCGGCCTCGACCTTACCTACGAGGTCCGCGCCCACGTCTGCCGCTTTGGTATAAATACCACCGCCGACACGCATGAACAGCGCCAGCAGCGTACCACCGAAGCCGAAGCCAAGCAGCACGTCGGGAGACGCTTTACCGAAGATGATGAAGATCATGGTGCCGCCAAACAGACCCAGGCCGTCGGTCAGCATCCCGGTGATGGTGCCAGAACGATACGCGATTTTCAGAGCTTCCTGGTAGCCACCCTTATCAGCGGCAGCCGCCACACGCACATTGCCCTGCACCGCCATGTTCATCCCAAAGAACCCGACCATCGCCGAGAACGATGACCCCATTACGAACGCCAGCGCGCGCGCAATCGCGATCACGAGCCGGGCCTGATCCTTATCGCCATCGAAAAATTCATTGGCTTCCGGGGTCGGCTCGACCACAAACACGCTCAGGAACATGGCAACGGTTAGCAACCCGATCATGATCACCACCGTCCGAAGCTGGGTGCGTAGGTACGCATTGGCCCCATCACGGATATAACCCCAGTGGCGCTGCATTTCGTCGGTGCCCTTATCGGACGACATGATGTAGTTGCGCAGCCACATGGCATACGCCAGGGCTACACCCGCAATGGCTAGCACGATGAAAACCATAATTTCTTCGTAGGTTTTCACGTTCTCCATTTCGAACATAATAAAGTACCCCTCCTGGTGGGCCGAAGCCCAAACACATTACACTAATTAAGTGGCTCACAGTTCAGAATTTGGTCAGTGACCAGACAACGGGCAGGATTTTACCGCGAAGCCATGCCAGGGGGCAAAACGTGGGCATGTCGATTGGGACTATTTCAGCAATGCCTAATAGCACCAATTGCCTAAAAACAATGCCTAAAAAGGCAAAGACCCCGACTTAGCCGGGGTCTTTGGGTCTTTGGGCGCTGTGACACCTATTTATCCCGAAGGAGGGGTGTCACAGCGCCAAGCTTGGTACTACTATCGTGCATCGACACCACCTCCTTCCTTTTTGGAATGGCAAATGAGAAGGAGTGAAGTTAGCATATATGGCTAACTCAACTTGCTAGATTATTACATAGAGTACCCTACGCTGTCAATCAAAAACTATAAAAATTAGGCTCATGGGTAAAACTCGTGCAAGAATCACGTTCTTCTCGCGTGTTCAAAGCGCAAATGACACTACTTGTACACATGAGCCAAAAATTATCTCACCGCCCCTACTCCAACCTGATCTGGCAATACGGGCAATCCCACACGCCAGGGATGGGTATATACGCGCATCCCGTTTTGACGCATGTAACCCACCACGCAGATTTGCCACGTCTGCGCCAGTTGCAGACTGATGCTGGTCGGCGCGGTACGGCTGGCAATAACCGGCACCCCCATTTGCCGCGCCTTGCCAACCATCTCGGAACTGATACGCCCGCTGGTGATCAGCATCCGGTCGCGGGTGTCGATACCGTCCAACAATGCCTTGCCCGCCACTTTATCAATGGTGTTATGCCGCCCGATATCCTCCGCCGTGATCAGCAAACGTTCAGCGCTGCCCAAAATCGCGGTATGGACACCGCGCACCTGCCGGTACAACTGGGCGGAATGGTTCAAATCGCGCATACGATCCAACAACACGTCAGGCGTTGTCACAAAATCCGTTTCCAGCGGGGCGTAAGTTTTCGCCAGGTCTTGAAAACTGATCCCGCCGCCACAGCCTGATGTCAACACCGTGTGGCGCGGCAGATCGATGCGCTGGTGGGCAAGAAATATATCAATATTGGTACGGTTCGGGTTAAAGTGCGCTAACCGCACCTCGTCCAATGACCGGATCACACTCTCATTCCATAAAAAACCTACCGCCAGCGCCTTCCGGTCTACCGGGCTGCACATCAGAGTCGCAACCTCGCGCCCGTTAACGTATATACTGAGCCGCGTTTCCTCGATCATGCCCCCGGCTGTGACCGCTGCCTGACCGTCTTTGATCGACCAATAGGTATAAGGCGCGATCCCCGGCTGTCCCGATCCCATCCTTAATTCCGATCCATTCTCGATTGACCTCTAAGATTATATTAAAATACCCGGCCCGCGTCCTCTTTTTGCGGGATTATGTCCCGGTTGTTAGACTCAACAGGTTACGTTCCGTCCGCCCAAAAGGTGCTAAAAGGATAGGTATCATCATGCAACGGCTGGTCATTTTTCTGGCTGTGCTGCTGATCTGGTTAGTTCCGAGCGTGTTTGCCCAGCAACCGGACGGCGTGACAGCGGTGATCACCGCGCCGGGTGAGGGTGAGCAGTTGTTCGGACAAATCACGATCATCGGCAGCGCCGATCATTCCACCACATTTGGCAGCTATACGCTGGAATACAATGACCTGCGCGATCCGGGAGCGGATTGGCTGCTGGTCCAGCCGCGTATCCAACAGCGCGTGCAAAATGGCACACTGGGCGTATGGAATACGGTGGTCGTGCCGGACGGCACTTACGCGCTGCGGCTGCGAGTATTCCTGACTGACGGGCAGCAGGCTGGAGAATATGTTGTTTCCAACTTGAGCGTGATCAACAGTGAGCCGACTCCGGTACCGACGGCGGCTGGAGACAGCGCCGTATCATCCACCGCGCCAGCGCCCGGCCCGTCACCTACATCACCGATCCAACAGCCGCCCAGTAACAATCCATCCGGCGATATATCGGGCCTGGACAGCAGCGGCACCGGGGCAGACGCGCCGCCGCCTGCGTTCGGCGTGGACGACACAGACACGGATCAAACCACCCGGCGCGTGAATACCACCCGTGTGCGCAGCGCCTTTTGCACCGGCGTTTACCTGACTCTGGGACTCTTCGGTTTCATGATCCTGTACCTGCTGGTGCGGGGCCGGTTGCGCCCGTACACGCGCCGCCTGCTGTGGCAAATCCAAGACGAATTTGACCGGGACCGCCAGTAATGACCGAACGCTACTTGATCGTGGGCCTGGGCAATCCGGGCCGTGAATACCAGGATACCCGGCATAATGTCGGGTTTCGCTGCGCCGATGCGCTGGTTAAGGCGCACGGATTGTCATACGACGCGCGAAAAAAGTCTAAGGCCAAAATCGCCGATGGCACCATCACCGGAAAGCGCGTACTGATCGCCAAACCTCATACCTTCATGAACCTGAGCGGCAGTTCTGTGCAAGGATTGGCGTCGTTCTACCAGATTCCGCCATCACACATCCTCGTGATCTACGACGATCTGGACCTCCCGCCGGGGACGCTGCGTATCCGCCCCAAAGGGGGATCGGGCGGCCACCGGGGAATGACCGACATCATCAACAAACTGGGCAGCCAGGACTTCCCGCGTATCCGGTTTGGAATCGGGCGGCCACCGGGTCAAATGGACCCCGCCGCGTTTGTGCTGCACCTCTTTGACGCGGACGACCTGCCGCTGATCGAGCAGACGGTCGAACGCGCTATCAAGGCAGTGGAAACGTGGCTGTCGGACGGCATCGACACTGCCATGAACCGCTACAACGGAACCACCGACTCCAGGACGGAATCCAATCCCGAACCACAATCCCCGCCTGAGCAGGCTGACTGACAATATATGCAACTATCTGGACTGCTGGATCACCTGCGTCACACCAAGACGTATCAAATCGTTTTGCAAGGGCTGCGCGACCACCAAACCCTGCCAGATCAACACCTGCTGCGCGCCGCCCGCCCTTACGTGATTGCGGCGCTGGCCCGCGACCTGGACCGCCCGATTGTGCTCATTACGGGCCGGGTGGACCGCGCGCACGATCTCGCGGAGCAACTGCCCGTCTGGACTCCCGCGCTGCGCGTGCAGCGTTTCGCCGAACCGTCCGCAATTTTTTATGAGCGCGCCCCCTGGACCAGCACCACGATCCAGAACCGCCTAACCACGTTGGCCGCGTTGGTCCCACCGGTCGGATCGGCAGGAACGGAACAACCCGCCGGAACTGAATCTTCGCTGATCGTGACCTCGGCCTATGCGTTGATGCAAAAAACGCTGCCCGTGCGCGAATTTCGGGCCAGATCGCGGCTGCTGCGCGTCGGCGCTCAAGTCGATCCTGAAACACTGCTGCGCACCTGGCTTGAAGTCGGCTATACACCGGCTACCACCGTCATCGAGCCGGGGACGTTCAGCCGCCGGGGTGGGATTCTGGACGTTTTCCCGATGGCAGCACCGCAGCCCGTGCGAATTGAGTTTTTCGGAGACGAGATCGAAAGCCTGCGCGCCTTCGACCCAGCCACGCAACGTTCTACCGGCAGCCTGGACCGGGCAGCGATCACGCCCGCCCGCGAAGCGCTGCCCCGGTTTGCGCCCACTGTCGCGGAAAAGCTCGCGGACTGGTTCGCCACACAGCCGGACCCCGAAGAGGACGTCACGTCCACGCAGCCGGACCAGGAACCACTCAGTAACGGGCTGGCGTTTCCGCTGATCGAATGGTATCTGCCCTACCTGTACAGTTTTCCGGCCAACCTGCTGAGCTACGTGCCGGATAACGCCCTGATCGTGGTCGATGACCGGGGCGCATTGGTCGACAGCATCGCGGACCTGGAAGAACAGGCCATCAGCGCGCGCCAGGACAAGCAACACACCAACCGGCTGCCGCCCGATTTTCCCCTGCCCTACCTGACCTGGGATGAATTGCAGGACGAGCTATCCACGCGGCAGGTGCTGCACCTGGGGCTGGACCCTGACCTGCCAGCAGTGAGTCAACCCGTCCTGGGTGATTTGTTCGCGCCCGGTCCGCGTCACGGCGGGCAGCTTCGGCTGGTGCTGGACGAACTTCACAAGCTGTACGACCGGGGTGCGCAAACCATCGTCGTGACCCAGCAAGCTCAGCGTGTTGCCCAGTTATGGGGTGAACAAAATACCTACATCCACCCCATCAGCCAGATCACGACACCGGACAATACCGGCATCCTGTCGTTCGTGGAGGGGTCGCTCGGTGAGGGTTGGGTACTGGAAAACCAACTGCACCTGTTGACCGATGCCGAACTGTTTGGCTGGAAACGTCCCGAACCACGCCGCCGCCAGCAATTGCGCCCTCGCTCACCGGAATCAGGCTTCGCGGACCTGGAAGCCGGACAATATGTGGTTCATATCGAATATGGCATCGGGCGATTCGGCGGGCTGCAAAAACGGATGTTGGATAACAGTGAGCGCGAGTATTTGGTGATCGAATACGCGGGAACCGACGTGCTGTATGTCCCGATCCACCAGGCCGACCGCATCTCACGCTACATCGGCGCGGACGACAGACCACCGCAGCTCAGCCGGTTGGGATCGCAAAGCTGGACGTACACCAAAGAAAACACCCGCCGCGCCGTTGAAGAGGTTGCCCGCGAACTGCTGGAACTCTACGCCGCGCGCTTTGAAGTGCCCGGTCACGCTTTCGGGCCGGACACGTCCTGGCAGCGCGAACTGGAAGCGTCATTCCCCTACGTTGAGACAGACGACCAGATACAGGCGCTCAATGAGGTCAAGCACGACATGGAAAGCCCGCGCCCAATGGATCGCCTGATCTGCGGCGATGTAGGCTATGGCAAAACCGAGGTCGCGCTGCGAGCAGCGTTCAAGGCGGTGACACAGGGTAAGCAGGTCGCCGTCCTGGTGCCGACGACGGTGCTGGCCCAACAGCATTTCAACACGTTTTCGCAGCGATTGTACGCTTTCCCGGTCAAGGTGGAAATGCTCTCGCGCTTCCGCAGCCCGGCAGAACAGCGCCAGATTCTCTACGAACTGGCGGATGGTCAGATCGACATCATCATCGGCACGCACCGCCTGCTGCAATCTGACGTACAGGTCAAAGACCTGGGGCTGTTGATCATCGACGAGGAACAGCGATTCGGCGTCACCCACAAAGAGAATTTCAAACGGCTGCGGACCGAAGTCGATGTGCTGACCCTGACCGCGACGCCGATCCCGCGCACGTTATACATGAGTCTGACCGGAATCCGCGACATCAGCATGATCCAGACTCCGCCCGAAGAACGGCTGCCCATCGTCACCCACGTCGGAGTGTATAACGACAAACTGGTCCGGCAGGCCATTTTACGCGAAGTGGATCGCGGCGGTCAGGTCTATTTCGTGCATAACCGCGTGCAGACCATTGCCACTATCGCTTCCCGGCTGCGCCGCCTGATCCCGGAAGTCGAAATCGCGGTGGGGCACGGTCAAATGGATGAACAGCGCCTTGAACTCGTGATGACGGCATTCGCGCGCGGTGACTTCGATGTGCTGCTGTCAACAACCATCATCGAGAGCGGCCTGGACATTCCCAACGCCAACACCCTGATCGTGGACCGGGCGGACTGGTTCGGGCTGGCTCAACTGTACCAGTTACGTGGGCGGGTGGGACGCGGCGCAAATCAGGCGTATGCTTACTTTTTCCACCCACGCGCCAGCCGTTTGACGCCCGACGCTCGCGCCCGCCTGGAAACGATCAGCGAGCAAACTGATCTCGGCGCAGGGATGTCAATTGCCATGCGGGATTTGGAAATTCGCGGCGCGGGCGATCTGCTGGGCACGCGCCAGAGTGGTCATATCGCGGCGGTGGGTTTTCACCTGTACACCGAACTGCTGGCCCAGGCCGTGAACCACCTCAAAGGGCAAGGCGAAGCGCCGCACCTGCCAGTCGCCACGCCGACGTTGACTATCGACCTGCCCACCCCGGCCTATATCCCAACCAATTACATGGCGGAAGCGGCGCTGCGCGTCCAGCTTTACCGGCGGCTGGCGGAGTTGGAAACGCTCGACGCCATAAACGAGATACAGATCGAACTGGCGGATCGCTTCGGACCACCACCGCGCGCCGTGCAGGGCTTATTATTCCAGCTTCGCGTCAAGCTGCTGGCCCTGGCCGCGAATGCGACCGCCGTTGCCAATGAAAACGGCCAGATCAGTATCCGCCTGCCCTATTTAGCCACTGCCGACCGCGCCGCGCTGCAACAACAGTTAAATCATAACGTGCGGGTCAGCCGGACAGC
>JAFGTJ010000072.1 GCA_016934195.1 Anaerolineae bacterium
CTCCGTGACGCCAAGCAGTGCCGCAACTGCGGCGGCGAGATCAACCTGAGCGGCAAGGGGATCGCCACCTGCCCGTTTTGCGGCACCGAGTATTTTTTGACGTAATGGAGAAGCCATTTCAAACTCGCACAACCGTAGGGGCGGCGCTTGCTCCGCCCTGGGCGCGGCAAGCAGCGCCCCTACTCCGATAATCGTGCGGATTCTATCTGGTTTCTCCATAAGGTGAAGCAGACAAACTCACAACAATTGAAATATACACTCTGCATGTTAGCAGCGGTTTTCACTTTTGTCGAAATGGCAAATTTTTAGGAGATATAAGTTGTGAGCGATAGGAACGAAATTGATCGTGCGAGAAAGCTTTTTGCTGACCTTATAGATATCCTAAATCAATTGACAGACGCTCAAGTCGGAGAACTTTTTGGTTCAGGTATATTGAACGCTTTTATGAACGCTATCCTCGAACCTTCCGATGTTGAAAAATTTCCAAGTGTTGCGGCATTTTTTCTGGCAAATAAATGGAGAGCATCATATATTGCTGCTATGCAACATGCTTTAACTCGTAACTACAGCTTCCCGATAAAGAGAGAAAACTTGACTGCTTTTGCTTCTCCAAGTCATGTTCAGTGGTTTGACGATGGTGTGATGCTGCTGGATGCGGGCACTAAATCCTTCGCTGGTCTTTTGGCTTTATATCGAAATGAACGACTCAGCTATGCAGTTGCTGCACGGGATACAAAGCCTGGTGAGCAATTGGTCGCTACAGACTTTGAGTTTGTTGATATAGAGGACTTTAAAAACCATTTCCTACCCAAATATCCTACTGAGGTGGAAGGACCCATTCGCAGATTACAGGGACTAATCGATGCAAGGGATAATGACGAAGCAAAATACCAACAATTGCTCCAGAGCTATCCCTGGGTACTTGGTGCGCAGTATAAGCGAATACAACGTCACGAAAAGCTTGACGACAAGAATATACCGGATTTTACAGGTGTCAGAATTCATGACAGTTGTAGAGATATTTTTGAGATAAAACCACCTTTTGCAAAAATATTTCGTAAAGATGGCAGCTTTACAGCCGACTTCTATAGTTACTGGGGACAAGCTGAGCGATACTTGGATTTTGCTCGACAAAATCAAGACTATCTTTACCGAGAAAAGAAACTCAGATTTGAGAATCCAAGATGTTACCTTATCATCGGCTACGGTCTTTCGAGTGAGGAAATGGACGCTTTTCGTCGAAAAGACCGGATGAATCCTTTGATAGAACTTCGCACTTACAATGACATTTTAGTATGGATGAAAAACACTACCGAACTCATCAAGCGTTTGTCAAACAAAGATTAACTTTTGACCATCAAAAGTTCGGGGAGCTTGAAAATGAGCGAAAACCAGACACTACGCAAGCAGCTTGTCGCCCTGCTGCGCGGCGGACAGGCGTACATGCCGTTTGATGAGGCGGTCGCCAGTTTCCCGGCAGCGCACCACAATACCAGACCGCCCAATACCCCGTACTCGTTCTGGCACCTGCTGGAACACTTGCGGATCGCGCAGCGCGACATTCTGGACTACATCGCCGGACCACCCGTTTACCAACCGCTGCAATGGCCGGACGACTACTGGCCCGCGCCGGATGCGCAGGCGGATCAGGCCGCGTGGGATAAGACGCTGGCCGACTTCCGCGCCGATCAAAATACGCTGGTCGCCCTGGTGGAAAATGCCGCGACCGATCTCGCCGCGCCGCTGGCCCACGCGCCGCAGCACAACATCCTGCGCGAAATCCTGGTCGTGGCCGATCACAACGCCTACCATACCGGCGAACTGGCGATTCTGCGGCAGGTGATGGGTTTATGGCCGGAGGGCCGGTGACCGATACGCTGTCCCCCTGCCTGGAAGTCCGCCGGGTGAGTAAGACGTTTCGGGACGGCGGGCATACCGTCGCGGCACTGGAAGACGTCAGCCTGACGGCGTATCCCGGCGAGTTTATCACCATTATCGGGCCGAGCGGCAGCGGTAAAAGCACGCTGTTCAACCTGATCACCGGGCTGGCGGAACCGGACAGCGGCGAAATTTTGGTAGAGTGCGGCATTACCCGGCGGCGAGCGGGTCGCGTGGGCTACATGCCGCAGCGCGATCTGCTGTTACCCTGGCGCACGGTGCTCGATAACGTCATCCTGGGGCCGGAAATTGACGGGCACTCTAAGCGCGAGGCGCGGCGGCACGCCCGCGAGATGCTGCCGCTGTTTGGGTTGGACGGTTTCGCGGACGTTTTTCCCGATACACTCAGCGGCGGGATGCGCCAGCGGGCCGCGCTGCTGCGCACGTTTCTCACCGGGCGGGACGTGCTGCTGCTGGATGAACCGTTCGGCGCGCTGGACGCCCTGACGCGCCGCGAGTTGCAGCGCTGGTTATTGGGCGTGTGGCAGCGCTTCCAGAAAACGATCCTGTTCATCACCCACGACGTCGAAGAAGCGGTGTTTCTGGCGGACCGGGTGCTGGTGTTCAGCGCGCGCCCTGGCCGGATCGTGCGCGATCTGCCCATCGACCTGCCGCGCCCCCGCGATACGATCACGCGGCTGTCGGACGACCGGCGGCGCTTGGAGGTCGCGCTGCTGGAAGCGCTCGAAGCGGCCAATACTTAAAAAGTATCACCGCAGAGGATACCGTTGGCGAACCTATCACCGCCGCATTTGGGTAGGGGCGCGGCTTGCCACACCCTGTTTCTTTTGCCGAGGGCGCGGCAAGCAGCGCCCCTACGCGCACACTTCGCCAACGGTATCTTGAACTTGTCTTAACGCCGGGGCTGGCGTATAGTACAGGGTATCCATACACACATGGCACATCCTGCTGCATTGATTTTTGAGGTTTCCCGATGTCTTTACCTGTTGAACTCACCCGACTCCCCCCCCAGGCGTTAGACCTGCTTCGCTACCTGGGCACCTGCGACCGGGCCATGTCCGTTGAAGAGATTATGGACGGCACAGGCTTCAGTGAGCGCGGCTTCCGCAAGTGGATTCGACGGCTGGTTACGCGCTATTTTGCCGCGATGCCAGCAACCGACTACTACGAATTAACACCCAAAGGCCACCAGGCGGCGGAATCGCTGCGTGAATTTGACGGCGCGGACCCGGCGGCGGCGACCGGCGTTGCGGCTGAATCGACGTTTGATTCCGATGAAGATGCCGATGCGGATTCCGGCGCTGTTCCGGTCCTGGCGGCGGCTCAGAAAGACAACTTTCATCCCCGGCAGTTGGCGGTTATGATCCCGAAGGAACTGGTGCAGCGGAGCGAAACCGTGCTGCGCGCCGGGCTGGGTGGTCCGACCGCGAACGGCGCGCCGTTGATCCAGCCGGGCCGCGTGGTCTTGCGGGTCAGCGCGCCGGGCTGCGACGTCAAGCCGGTCGAGCGCCCGCTGGACGTAGATATGGGCGGCCCGGCGGGTCCGGTGGAATTCCTGTTAGTCCCGCGCAAAACCGGGACGGCGCGCATCAAAATCGAGATGTACCAGTACGTGACGATGCAGGACCGGCGCTTGATGGGCGGGATATATTTTGATCTTAACGTCGCCGGATTCCCGACTCCGGCCAGCGGCGATATGCAGGCGTTGGGCGCGAATGTGGAGCTGCATCCGGGGATCGTGGATTAGGCGATCCGCGCACAAATCAGCGGAACCGAACACACTTATGACCATCACATGACCATCACATGACCATCACCGTCATCAAAAACGATCACACCGGGCGCGAGGTCTGGCGCTATACCGGGCGTATGCTGGCGCGCGGCGCGACGTGGGTGCAGCTCGAAGCGCCTTTCAACCGCCCGCAGGATGTTGTCACCGACTATCATACCTTCCGCGTGGGGGATCGCTTCGTGGAGTGGTACTATACCGACCGTTGGTACAGCATCTACGAGATGCACGACGCCGACGACGATCACCTGACCGGCTGGTACTGCAACCTCAACCGCCCCGCCGTACTGGACGAAAACACCGTTTTCGCCGACGATCTGGCCCTGGACCTGTTCGTCGCCCCGGACGGCGCGATCACGGTGTTGGACGAGGACGAGTTCGCCGCCCTGCCGCTGGCCGAACCGGATCGCGTCCAGGTGCGCCGCGCGGTGGATACGATCACGGGGTTGGTGGAGTCGCGCCAACCGCCATTTGACAGGGTAACGTAGGGGCGCTGCTTGTCGAACCTTCAGTTCGCGTGCGCCGTTTTTTCTCACATATCAAACCCCGCCCAGGTCCCGGTGAACAGGTAACGCAGCAGATCGATCCCACCCACCACGATCAGCGCGAACGTTAATGCCGCCAGCGCCGGGATCGCCAGATCGCGCCAGCGGGTGAGGGTATTCTCCCGCCCCGTGACCGTCAAAAAGGCGACCGCGCCGATCACGCCGAACATCAGCACCACACCCGCCGTACTGAGCACGCCCGCGATCCATAAAATGGCGGATTGTCCGGTCAGGACCACCGCGCACACGACCGCCATGATTCCGATCAGCACCAGCAGGTCCCGAACGCCCCGCAGCGGCGCATCGTCGGGCGGATCGCGCCATACCAGCGCGTTGAAGACCGGCAGCACAATCGTGATCATGCCCAATCCGAAGCCCGCCCCGGTGATCAGGCGCAGCGTATTGTGCGGCTGGTATATGGGATGGTAGGCGTCAAACAGGCTGAGGTAGCTGTTCAGACCGTCCGCGCCGTAGACCGCCGCCATCAGCAGCAGCAGCGCCAATACACGCTTCGGCGGAAGTTCCCCGGCGCGCAGCCGTCCCCGCGCCGCGAACGTCCCCAATCCCGTGATCACGCCCAGGTAAATGCCGGTGCAGCGCGCGCATAACGGCAGCGGGCGGTCCTCATGACCGTGATCGCCGTGAATGTGAAACGTGCGCGCTTCGATGCGGTGGCAGATCGCGTAGCCGACCGAATCGGCTTTGCCCAAAACGCCCGGCGGCGTGCCGAGCAGCCACAGCCCGATCACGATCCCGGCCAGTAAACTCAGTGTAATGATCAGGCCGCGCCGGTAGGCGCGCGCGGGTGGGTAGGATGGCGTCGGGTAGTCGGTGGGGGGCATGGTGGACTGCTTTCTGTACCTCGTTAGCAAACGGATATATTATTATGGGCAAGGTTAGTTTTCGCCAGCCAACGGGGAGACGAGTTATGCAGGTCCTGATCACAGGTGGAGCCGGTTTTTTGGGCAGCGCGTTGGCGCGGCGGCTGGTCGAACTGGATTTCAGCGTGCGCGTGCTGGACGATCTCAGCGCGGGCGATCCTGTCCGGCTGCCGGAAGATGTGAGTTTTGTGCGCGGCGACGTGAACGACGTGCCGCGCCTGTGGTCGCTGCTGCAAGGCGTGGAATGCGTGTATCACCTGGCAGCGCGCGCCACCGTGCCGGAAAGCCTGCGTTATCCCCGCGAATATAACGCCGTCAACGTGGGCGGGACGGTCAGCATATTAGAGGCGATGCGCGATGTCGGCGTCCAGCGGTTGGTATTCGCCTCGTCGGGCGCGATCTACGGCGAACAGGCCGTCCAGCCGGTCCACGAACGCCTGACTCCCGATCCGCGCTCGCCCTACGCGGTGAGCAAACTGGCCGCCGAACATTACGTTCACACCATTGGCCGCCTGTGGGACGTGGAAACGGTCAGTTTGCGCATTTTTAACGCTTACGGACCGGGCCAACAGATGCCGGTCGTGCATTCCCCGGTGATCCCGCAGTTCATCCGGCAGACGTTGGGTGAGGGATCGCTGGTGGTACACGGCAGCGGTCAGCAGACGCGCGATTTTGTGTACCTGGATGACGTGATCGACGCGCTGGTCCGCGCCGCAACCGCGCCCAATATTGACCGCCGGGTCATCAACATCGGCAGCGGGGTCGAAACCAGCATGAACGCGCTGATCAAGCAGATTGCCGGGGTGACGGGCCGCACACCGCACCCGTTGTACGTGGCGGGACAGAGCAGCGGCGCGTCGCGCATGTGCGCCGACCTGACGCTGGCCCGCGAGTTGTTGGGCTACGAGCCGCGCGTTTTTCTGGAAGACGGCTTGCGGCGCATTCTGGCCCAGGATGAACGTTTTGTTGCCTACGCGATTAAAGATGAAACGAGGAAATTTACATGATGCTGCTCAAGAAATACCCTGTTGTTGCGCTGGTGGTTTTACTGGCCTGGCTGGCCCCGTCAATCGCTGTGACCGCCGACGGCCCGCCGGACTTCATGGAACTGATCGATGCCGATACCGTGATGGCCCACGTCAGCGCATTATCGGTCGATATCGGCGCGCGTCCGATGGGCAGCGAGGCCGAAGCCGCCGCCGCCGATTACATCACTGCCGAGTTCGAGGCGTATGGGTATGAGGTCGAGGTGCAGGAATTTGTCACGACGCCCCCCTGGGATGAAAAGGAAGAGGTTGTTTCCCGCAACGTGATCGCCACGCTGGAAGGCGACGACGAGGTGATTGTAGTCGGCGCGCACATGGACTCCGTGACCAGCGCGACCGGCGCGGGTGATAACGCAACCGGCATAGCCGTAATCCTGGCCGTTGCCGAAGTCCTGGCGGAGTTTGATCTGGCGCATACGGTCGTATTCGTGGCCTTTGGCGCGGAGGAAAGCGGTGATCCGCCCGGCGCGGACGTGTACGTCGAGAGCCTGGGGGACGAGATCGAGAACGTGATCGCCATGATCAACATTGACTCGGTGGGCGTGGGGACCGATCTCAATGTGTACGCCGGGGCCGTGATCGAATGGGCCGACGACGAGGAAAGCGCGTCCGACATCGAGGGGGGAGAGGTCTGGGTACGTGATCTGGCGCTGGACCTGGCCGACGAGATGGGTCTGCCGTTCGGCACCACGCCCGATGATGCCTGGGGCGGTTATACCGGGGATTGGAGCGATCATTACGCCTTTGTGCTGGAGGATGTCCCCATTGCCTATTTTGAGGCGTGGCAGTGGACCGACACCGAGAATCCCTGGTGGGGCCAGGAAACCGCCGACGGTGACGTGATGCACACCGAGGACGACGTGATCGAGAACGTGGTGCCCGAAAAAGTGGAAATGGCCGCCGAACTGGTCGTCGCGACGACGTATGTGATCGCGGTGGGCGACGGCGAGTAGCGCCCCGTGTGATGAAATAATACGGGTTTCGTTGTTTTTGGTAGGGGCGTATGACGATACACCCCTACCCAATCCACACAAACTACCTCGCCTTACTAATCGTCCCCGGTATCATCGCTCCAATCGTCCGTGCTGCCGGTATCGTCATAGGTGCCATCGTCGCCGGTATCGTCATAGGTGCCATCGTCGCCGGTATCGTCATAGGTGCCATCGTCGCCGGTATCGTCATAGGTGCCATCGTCGGTGGTGCCGTCGCCGGTGCCGTCGTCGGTGCCATCGTCGCCGGTATCGTCATAGGTGCCGTCGTCGGTGCCATCGTCGGTGGTATCGTCATAGGTGCCATCGTCGGTGCCATCGTCGCCGGTATCGTCGTAGTCACCATCATCATAATCGCCGCAATCCTCGAACACCGGATCGCAATCGCCGGAGTCTATGTCACCGGCCCATTCGTCGCTGCAATCGTCAAACATCGGATCGCAGTCGGCATAGTAGTCATCGTCATAGTAGTCGTCATCGTACTCGCTGCAATCCTCGATTTCGGGATCACAGTCGTTCGCGGCATAGTCCTCGTCGCAGTCCTCGACTTCAGGATCGCACTCGTCCGACCAGAACCAGTCATCCCCGGCGAACCCGTAAGCGTATTGATCGGGGTCTTCGGGATAGGCGTCCACGTCATCGGGAATGCCGTCGCCGTCGCCATCATCGAAGACCGCGCAGAGATCGGATTGATCCGGGTTGTAGGTGGCCGGGCAGTTGTCCTCATCGTCGGGAATACCGTCGCCGTCCAGGTCCAGATCGTCGAAGTAATCGCAGGCGTCACCCGTGCCGTCCTGGTCAAAATCGTCCTGATCGGGATTCGGGGTGGCCGGGCAGTTATCGTCGGTGTTGGCGATGCCGTCGCCGTCCCAGTCGGTATTTTCCAGGTCAACGGCGGCTGCCGCGCCCGATTCGTCCACGATGACGGGCAGGGTGCTGGTACCGGTGTCGCCCCCGGCGTTTTCGATCTGCATCACGATATCGTAAGCGCCGGGTCTGGCCCGCTGCCATGTCAGGTGCAGCGAATCCAGGGGAAGCTGGACCGGCGCGGGGACACTTGCCAGGCTGCCGTTCGCGCGCAGCGTCCGCCAGTAGGGATGGAACACGTCGCCGGGTTGGATCGACAGTTCCGACGGCATCATCGCGCCGCCGCTGTTCTCGAATCCCCACAGATGGCTGATCGTATTGGTGCGCAGATCAATCGCTGCCTGCGCCGGAATGGGCGTGCCGTCCGCCGAATAGACCCTGCCGCTGACAATGCCGGTATTGGGCTGGCGCGTGCTGCGCACCACCAGGACCGGCACGCTCAGCTTTCCGGCGGTCAGATAGGGCACCTGCCCGTCCCACTGTTGGGAGCCGCTCGAAATATCTTCCAGCAGGGCGTAATCCACGATGATCGACTGCCCGCCGCCCATGTGCAGCAGGACCAGCAGAGCCGCTTGTGAGAGCGTTTGTTCATCAATCTGGTACTGGATATCCGTGCCCGATATCCCCGTGATGGTGGCTTCGGTCACTTTCCCGGCACCGGAGGCGGTATTGAAGAACGCGCCCAGGAAGTCCCGCCAGCTTGTCAGGCCGGACGGGGTATCGGTCTGGTAGCGTTTATCGCGGTTGTTTTGCTGGAAAAGCTCGGTGTTGCGCGGGAAGTAGATCGACACGCCGCCGGATAACTGCTCGGTGCTGGTGCGGTAATACACCACCATGTCGGCCAGCGCCTCGACGGTGGTTTGGGCCGATTGGCGGAGGGACTGATCCGCGCCGGTATCATTTGCCAGCAGTTGCATGAACTGCACCATATCGGCGGCGGCCCACAACTCGCCATACTGGGGATCATCGAACGCGCCATAAACCGGCGTTTGCTGGCGCGCGCGGCTGATCGCGGCTAACGCGCCCACCGGGTCGCTGAGCACTGCCTGCGGGATGGTTCGCATCGCCCCGGTAACGGCAGCCGTTCCGGTCAGGTCCACCATACCCAGATTAAACGCCTCGTAGTTGGTCTTCACGTCCGTGTAGTAGGTCATGAACGAGTCGATAATCGTCTGCCCGAAAGTAAGCGTATCCATCGCCGGATTGTCTACCAGCGCCCGGAGCATGTCGTAGTAGTTCCAGCCGGGACCGGGGATCAGGTCCGGGCTGGCGATGCTGTACCGCGCATACGGCGCGATGGTCTGGTAGACCTCGAAGGCCCCCATCAGGCAGGCGTCGAAGCCGATCAGGTCAAGCTGGCCGATCCCGGTGTAGTCGAGAGTGGATTGCAGCGCCTCGCCCAACTCCGGCATGGTCAGGAAGTCATTTGCGCCCTTGTCCGACGCGATCCCCAGCCAGGACCCGCCGTGATCCCACAGGATCAGGGCGTAATGTTCGGCGGGATAGTTCACGGCAGCCCATGATACGAAGTTCGAGAGGTTCAACGGGTCGCCGGTATTGGTTTCGCCGGGAGTGCCGACCACCGTTGACCCCACATTCAGGATGTTCGTATCGCTCGTGATCGCGTAGCGCCGCGTATCGGTCCAATCGTCATTGGTGCGATCATATTCGTCGGCGCGGTCGATCTGGACCACCACGTTGACCTGATCCGAACCGCCGATCAGTTCCATTTCGTTGATATCGGCCAGCGCAAACATTTCCAGGTTGTTGTCCGCCGCCATGTACACCATGATGGTCCAACCGGCGCGTTGGGCGGTTTGCGGGGCAGCGCTGAGTAAAGCGGGCTGCACGCCTAAGAGAACGAGGATACAGATCAGAAACACACGCGCATTTTTCATACCGGACAGCCTCACGTTTATTTATTCACGAATCCATAAATAAGTATAGGCGAAACCGTAATTTTTGTATACGCGCTTACTATCCCGCCCGCGTGCTATACTTGCAGGATGCGCTTCGCGTTTTGGGCGAAAATCAGCTCACCGCAGAAACACAGTGAACACAGAGTTTTTCAAGGGGAAAAGCGAGGACTCTATGACCGACGATCACCCCACCAATCCCGGCACGCTCTCAGGCCGCCAGATCGCGCGGGCGACCGGGATCGTGATGCTGGCCTTTGTCGCCAGCGGCGTGCTCGGCATCGTGCGCCAGAGCGCGATATCGTCCGCATTTGGCGCGGGCGCGCGGTTGGACGCCTTCGTCGCGGCGCGAGCCGTGCCGGAAACGTTGTTCGTACTGGTGGCGGGTGGCGCGCTCGGATCGGCCTTTATCCCGGTCTTCACGCAGTTTCTCGCCACCGGGGACGAGCGGGCCGCGTGGCGTCTGGCTGATGCCGTCCTGACGCTAGTAAGCGGAGTCGCGGCGGTGCTGGCGCTGATCGCGTTTGTCCTGGCCGGACCGATCATGGACCTGCTGCTGCTGCCCGACGCGGACGCCAGCACCCAGGCGCTCGGCGCGGAACTGATGCGCATTATGCTGCTGACGGTCGTGATCTTCGGTGTCAGCGGCCTGATGATGGGTTTACTCAACGCGCACCAGCATTTTCTCACGCCCGCGCTGGCTCCGAGCCTGTATAACATCGGCCTGATCTTCGGGGCGTTGGTCCTGGCGCGGAACGACAACATACACGGCCTGGCCTGGGGCGCGGTGATCGGGGCGGGATTACACCTGGGCGTGCAGATTCCGGCGCTGCGGCGGATCGAGTTCCGCTACCGCCCGCTGCTGAGCCTGGACGTACCGGGCGTGAAACGTGTATTGTGGCTGATGGGGCCGCGCGTGCTGGGATTGGGCGTGGTGCAGGTCAATGTCTGGGTCAATACCGCGCTGGCGTCCGGCATGATGAAGGGCAGTATCACGGCGTTCAGTTGGGCCTTTACGCTGATGTTCACCGTGATCGGCGTGCTCGGCCAGAGCGTCGGGATGGTGGTGTTTCCCACGCTGTCGGCGCTCAGCGCGCAGCAGGATTCGGACGAATTCCGGCGGACGCTGGCCGGGGCGCTCAGCAGCGTCTTGTTTCTCTCGATCCCGGCGGGCATTGGGCTGGCGGTGGTGGCGCGTCCGGTGGTGGCGCTGCTGTTCGAGCACGGCGACTGGACCACGACCGATACTGCCGGGACCGCCTGGGCGCTGGCGCTGTTTTGCGTCGGGCTGGCCGGTCATACCGTATTAGAGGTGCTGGTTCGCGCCTTTTACGCGCTGAACGATACCTGGACGCCGGTTAAAGTGGGCACGGCGACTATGCTGCTGAATATTGTACTGTCGCTGGCCCTGATCCGCGTCTTTGGTTATCCCAACGGCACGAATTTTGGGCGCGGACCGTTTGGCGGGTTGGCGCTGGCGATGTCCATCGCTACGGCGGTCGAGAGCACGACGTTGTGGATCATCCTGCGGCGGCGCATCGGCGGGATCGAGGAACGGCGCGTATTGGGCGGCGCGGCGCGGACGCTGGCCGCATCCGGCGTGATGGCGCTGGCGGCGGGCGGATTCCTGTATTTTCTGGACGGTCTGCCGCTGCTGTTCCAGGTCGGCGGCGCGATGGGGATCGGGGCGGTGGTCTTCTGGATCGCGGCCATGCTGCTGAACGTAGAGGAAGCCGAGATCGTGCCGCGTCTGGTCCTGCGGCGGCTCAGGGGTTGACGATTCGCCGCTCGATTCGCCGCTGCATTAAGATACCCTGAAGGATCATGAGATTCACCAATAAGGTGTATTGCGAAAAGAATCAGATCGGTGTAGGATCAGATTGTAAAAATTTTACAAAAAAAGAGTTTGTAGGTCGTATAAACGTCGCTTTTGTTTACCTGAATAGATGCGTTTTTTGGTAGGTTGGTTTTGACGGCGTAGGTTCACCGCCTATCGTTCGCCTCACGGAACGAGGCCCTTGTCAGATCGTTGTGAACCCCCAAACGATCTGACTCTTTACCAACTACTATTTTTTAATCAACTTACTTTTTACTGGGAGGGGCGTCGTGAGATGCCCCTCTTGTATTTAGGGCGATATGCGGGCGGGCGGCGCGCCATGCAGGGGTTGTTTTTTTTCCAACCCAAACCCGTTTATAACCCCAACCAGTACAGGAGTACGATATTATTATATAGGCACCTTTCTTAAGCTTATAGATAGCAACGAAGGATTGGGTGGGATGTACGCCAAAAACGAGTTGATGTTCCCCCAGTACGTGATTCCACACTTGCGCGAGACGCGAGGGGCTGTCTGGTGCGCACTGGTGGATCGTGTGCTGGCGCTGCCGGAAACGCACGAAGAAGCCCTGGCGTTGATGCTGACCATGATCCGCATCAATGGATGTATGTCCTGTGAAACCGACAGCTACCGCGCCATGCGCGGCTGTGTGATGTGTTCGCTTCAGACGCTCCGGCGGCTCAAGGAGACGGATGAGGAGCTGCTGGCGATGTATGAGCGGGCGCTGGCCGATGTGCGCGATTATCTCGAACGGACGCGCACGCCCGACGCGCTGCGGCTGCTGGCGTTGGAAGTGATCTAAGCCGTCAGC
>JAFGTJ010000426.1 GCA_016934195.1 Anaerolineae bacterium
ATGGGACCACATTTCGTAGGGGCGCTGCTTGCTGCGCCCTGTTTGTTTTTTGGGGAGGGCGCGGCAAGCAGCGCCCCTACGCGCCCAGTTCGCCAACAACATCGAGTTGTTAGGAAAAACGGCCTCACCCCCTAAATCCCCCTCTCTAGCTCTGCTGGAGAGGGGGACTTGCACGTTCGCCGTTGCTTGTTTTCTCCCCCCCTCTCCATTTCGAATGGAGGCGCAACCTGCGGTTGCGTCGGGGCCGGGGGGTGAGGCGGTTTTCACCCACACATCCCAAGTCAGCAACAGGTCATTCGTGGACCCACGGCGCGGCCTGGGCGTGCTTTTTCTGCGCAGTTGCGGCATACTTGGGACCAGTGTCAAGTCTATGCCAATACTGTGAGCGTTATGAATCCTCATTCCATACCTGACTGTCTATCCGCCGGACGCCTGATGGAACATGTTCGGCATTTAAGCGTGGCGATTGGGCCGCGTCCTCCCGGCAGCGATCATGAACGCGAAGCCGCCGCGTATGTGCATGACCTGATCCGGCGTTGGAATGGCGACTGGACGCTGATTAACCAGCCTTTCCGCAGTGTGAGCGGATTCCGCCATCGCATCGCGCCGCTGGCCGCGCTGACCGGCCTGAACCTGCTGTTTGGACGGCGCAAAGACGGCGAGAGCCAGATCATAAGCGGCCTGTTGTCGGTTGGCCTGAGCATTGTCAGCCGGGACACCTTCCTGGCGCGGCCTACCATCTGGGAAAGCCTGCTGCCGCGCGGCGAATCGCAAAACGTGATCGTGCGCATCCCGCCCCGCCAATCCATCCAGCGCCGGGTGATTTTCGTGGCACACCTGGATTCGGGCGTTCACCGGCTGACGACTCATCCGGTGATCATGAAGCACCTGCCACGCACTCTGGGCGGCCTGACGATCATGGCCTTGACCGGCGGGGTCTTGACGGCGCTGGCGGGCCGTAACCAGCGCTGGCGCGCGATCCGTACCGCGATTGGGGTGTCGGCATTGGGCGGCGCAGCGCTGGCCGTCGCGGACGAAATGGGAGCCTGCGTGAGCGGGGCCAACAGCAACGCTTCCGGGGTAGCGACCTTGTTGGGATTGGCGGAGGCGCTCAGCGAGCGCCCGCTGGAATCGACCGAGGTCGTGCTGGCCTTCACGGGGGGAGCGACTGCCGTATCCGGTGGCGCGGACATCCTGGCGACCGAATACGGCGGGGAATGGCACGACGATCTGTGGGTGGTTGCCAATAACGTCGGCGTGGGTGAATTGTGCTGGGTCACGCGGCACGGCATCAGCCCGTATGCCCATTACCATCCCCATCCCGACGCGGTGAAAGTGATGGAGCAGGTAGCCGACGCGCGGCCCGATCTGGGCTTGATGGGTAAAACGCTGCTCACATTGGACGAAGTATCGCAACTGCGCGACCGCGATCTGCGCGCTGTGGCGTTGATGGCCTACGACCGGGTGACGGGCTTAATTCCCCACTGGCGGCAGAACAGCGACACGGTACACGTCATCGAACCGGCAGTGGTCGAACGCGCCGGTCATGCCTTGTGGACCATTGCCCAGACCATCGATCAAACTGTTGATCAAGCCGCTGTCCAACGACTGGTTGACCAGCAGACCGGCGTTGAACTATCATGACCGCCAACCATGCCTATCTCACCCGGCGATTTGCCAAAACGCCCACCTTCGCAACCCAGGCTGTGGTAGATGAGATTGTTCTGCTCCAGGTTCACCAGGATGATGCCAGCGCCTACACGCTCAACCCGGTCGGCGCGCGCATCTGGAACCTGATCGATGGTCAGCGGCAGGTAGAGCAAATTCGGGACATGATCGTGGACGATTTCGAGATCAGTCCCGATGTGGCCGAAACCGACCTGATCGCGTTCATGAAACAACTCGAACAGGCCGGGGCCGTCGAACCGGTTTAGACGGCTCTCGATGCGCCGCTATATCCAATACATTTATGACACGTCTCCGCGCCATCTTTCAGAAACTCCGGCATAGGATGCGCCTGCATCTTGCCCTGCGTTTTATCTGGCAAAGCACACCGGGTTGGACTATCACCAACATGGTGCTGGTCCTGCTGCAAGGACCGGTTCCGTTGCTGTCGTTGTACCTGATGAAGCTGACCATTGACGAGGTAAGCGGCAGCCTGACCACCGCGATCACCCCCTCGGATGTGTTCGGGGACGTAGCCGTTTATATTCTGCTGATGGGCGTCGTGACCGTGCTCAGCGTGATGGTTGGACTGCTGGCCGGGGTAGTCAAAGAGGCGCAATCCCTGGCCGTCACCGACTACATGCTTGATATCATCCATGCCAAATCGGTCGCGGTGGACCTGGAATATTACGAGAACGCCACCTATTACGACACAATGCGCCGCGCCCAGGGCGAAGCCGCGTACCGTCCCATGCACATTTTGCAGAATATCATGAGCCTGGGACAAAGCCTCGTATCGCTGCTGGCAATGGGCGCGCTGCTGATGACATTTCATCCGGTGATCACACTGGTAATGGTCGTGGCGGTGATACCGGGTTTCTTGATCAGCCTGCGCTATTCCGGCAAAATGTACCGCTGGCGGCGTGAAACCACGTCGGTCGAGCGCGAATCCTCGTATTTCGACTGGATGCTAAGCGGCGAACAGCACGCGAAGGAAATCCGGCTGTTTGGCCTGGGCACGCTGTTCATGGACCGTTTCCGCGATTTGCGCCGCCGGTTGCGCCAGGAGCGCCTGCAACTCGCGCGGCGGCAGGCCATCGAGGGATTGATCGCGCAGCTTGTCAGCACGCTGGCGATGTATGGCGCTTATGCTCTGATCGTCCAGCAGACGATTGAAGGCGCGATCAGTATTGGCGATCTGGTGATCTATTACCAGGCGTTCCAGCGCGGCCAGACCTATCTCCGCCAGATACTTACCAACCTGGCCGGGTTGTACGAAGACAATCTATTTCTCACCAATATGTACGAGTTTTTGGACCTGGAACCCAAAATTTTCTCACCGTCCAAACCGCGCCCGGTGCCGCGCCCGATGCAGGCCGGGATCGAGTTCCAAAACGTCAACTTCCAGTATCCCAACGGCACCCGCCCGGTGCTTGAGGACATTTCGCTGACCATCGAGCCGGGGCAAAAAATCGCGCTGGTGGGCGAAAACGGATCGGGCAAAACGACGCTGATCAAACTGCTGTGCCGGTTGTACGATCCGACCGGCGGCGCGATCCGCGTGGATGGAATCGATCTGCGCGAGTTTGATCTTACCGAATTTCGGGGCGAAGTCAGCGTGATTTTGCAGGACTACGCCCGGTATAACCTGACCGCGCAGGAAAATATCTGGCTCGGCAATGTGTCCGCCCCACCGGACCCGAAACAGATCACGGCAGCAGCGCGTTTGGGCGGAGCCGATGGCGTGATTTCCAGCCTCAAGGACGGCTACCAGACCGTATTGGGCAAACTTTTTCAGGACGGCGAGCAGCTCAGCATCGGGGAATGGCAAAAAATCGCGCTCAGCCGCGCTTTTTTGCGCGACTCCCAGGTGATCATTCTGGACGAACCAACAAGTTCGATGGACGCTCAGGCCGAATACGAAGTATTTGAAAGTCTGCGCAACCTGACTGATGGACATACCGTGATCCTGATCAGCCACCGCTTTTCGACCGTCCGCATGGTGGACAAAATCTACGTGCTGGCCGACGGTCGAATTGTCGAGCAGGGTTCCCACGAGGACCTTGTGGCGCAAAATGGCCGGTACGCGCACCTGTTCCGCACGCAGGCCCAATACTATACTTAATTCCGGGAATCAGTTATGCAGCAGCCCACCACGTCTCCCCCCGCATTTCATGTCATGATCAAGCCGCGCGGCGCGATCTGTAACCTGGACTGCGCGTACTGTTTCTTTTTGACCAAAGAAAACCTCTATCCCGACAGCCAGTTTCGCATGTCGCTGGACCTGCTGGAAGACTATACGCACCAGTACATCGCGGCGCAGCGCGTGCCGGAAGTCACCTTCGCGTGGCAGGGCGGCGAGCCGACCCTGATGGGCCTGGATTTCCTCCGGGCGGCGGTTCGGTCCCAGCAGCAGTATCAAAAGCCGGGGATGCGCATCCACAACGCCCTGCAAACCAACGGCACGCTGCTTGATGACGAGTGGGCGCAGTTTTTCAAGGAACACGGCTTCCTGATCGGTATCAGCATCGACGGCCCGCACTGTTTTCACGACGCCTACCGGACAGACAAAGCGGGGCGTCCCACGCTGGATCGCGTGCTGGCCGGGGTGGAATTCCTGAAAAAACACGGCGTCGATTACAACCTGCTGGCGTGCGTAAATGCCCTGAACGCTTCGCACCCGGTCGAGGTGTACCGTTTTCTGCGCGATGATGTGGGCGCGCGTTTCATCCAGTTTATCCCGATTGTGGAACGCGATAACGACACTGGCTACCAGGAAGGCACCACCGTCACCGGACGGACGGTTTCGGGCCAGCAGTACGGCGACTTCCTGATCGGGGTGTTCGATGAGTGGGTGCGGCGCGATGTGGGGCGCGTCTTCGTCCAGATTTTCGACGTGGCGCTGGCGGCATGGTCGGGCCACCGTCCCGGTTTGTGCGTATTCGAGGAAACGTGCGGGACCGCGCTGGCAATGGAGCACAACGGCGACGTGTACGCCTGCGATCATTTCGTGGAGCCGCGTTATAAATTGGGCAATATGCAGGAAATACCGCTGGTGGAGTTGGCCGGATCGCCACCGCAGCGCGCATTCGGGTTAGCCAAGCGGGACGCCCTGCCGAAATTTTGCCGGGACTGCGCGGTCCGGTTTGTGTGCAACGGTGGCTGTCCCAAAAACCGTATTCTGACCACACCGGACGGCGAACCGGGCCTGAATTATCTCTGTGACGGGTATAAGGCGTTTTTTACCCACATCAACCAGCCGATGCAGTTCATGGCGGCGGAACTACGCGCCCAACGGCCTCCGGCCAATATTATGCTGGTTCTGGCCCGCCAGGATGCCGCGTTACAACAGAAATTTGCCCATGTAGGGCGCAACGATCCGTGTCCGTGCGGCAGTGGGCGCAAGTTCAAACACTGTCACGGACACCGGAAATAGCGGATATGAGTGATGGGGCATGAGTTTTTGGTTTTTAGTTGGCGATGAGTCCCGGCTGCGCGGACCCAAGACCAATCACTACGAACTACCAACCAGAAAGGATTTTTTGTCATGACGTACCGGGCTATTGAATGGGATAATGGGGTGCTGCGCCTGATCGATCAGCGCAAACTGCCTGCCGAGACGTTGTATATCGACTATACCGATTACCGGGCGGTCGCGGTGGCGATCCGCGAGATGGTGGTGCGCGGCGCTCCGGCCATCGGCGCGACGGCGGCGTATGGATTGGCGCTGGCGGCGCGTTCCAGTACAACCCCGGACGTGGCAGCGCTGCGCCGGGACCTCGAAATCGCCGCCGGTGTGCTGCGCGGATCGCGCCCGACTGCCGTGAATTTGTTCACCGCGATCAATCAGGTTATGGCGCGGGCAGCGGATACCGGCCTGACCACGCCGGACGCACTGCGGGAGGCGGTTTTGACCGAAGCGCACGCCGTCGCGGACGCGGAAGTACAGGCCAACCGGCAGATCGGTTTAAACGCGCTGCCCCTGGTCCCTGATCCGGCCACCATCATTCATCACTGCAACACGGGTGCGCTGGCAACGGTCGATTACGGGACCGCGCTGGGCGTGATCCGCGCTGCGCACGAACACGGTAAGCGGGTCCAGGTGCTGGTAGATGAAACGCGCCCCCGGTTGCAGGGCGCGCGCCTGACCTCCTGGGAACTCAAGCAGTTGGGCATTCCGCACCGCGTCATCGCGGACGGCGCATCAGGGCACTTCATGCGGACCGAAGGCGTTGACCTGTGCGTGGTGGGCTGTGATCGCGTGGCGGCGAATGGCGATACCGCCAACAAGATTGGCACCTATAATCTGGCCGTTGTCGCGCATGAAAACGGCGTGCCGTTTTACGTGGTAGGGCCGACCACAACTATCGATATGAACACGCCGACCGGCGATGATATCGAGATCGAGGAACGCCCCGCCGAGGAGGTGACTCACATTCGCGGCCAGCAGATCACGCCGGACGGAATCGACGTGGGTAATCCGGCCTTTGACGTGACTCCGGCCCGGTATATCACCGCCATCATCACCGAACGCGGCATCGTTTACCCGCCGTTTGAGGAGAATTTACGCGAGATCATGCACGCGGACCAGGGAAGACAACCCGGTTAATCTGTTTCCGCCAGCCACTCGTGCCCGTAGGCGAGGGCCTGTTGGGTCGCGTCGAAAATAACGGTATTCGCCCGAAACAGCGTTTCATGGCCCAACCGTTCCAGGGTGCCCGCGCGCCGCAGTTCGTTTTCAATCGTGGGGTTAACACCGGCCAGGATTAATTTGCCCTGGTGAGCTTCAAGCTGCTGAGCGTACCATTCCAGGAGATGAATACCTGAACTGCCCAGGTAAGCGTGGTCACGCAGGCGCAAGATCACAACCGGGCGCTGGGTGTTATTGGGCGAGGGCAGCAGTTCACGCAGCCGGTTGGTAGCGGCAAAATACAGGTGGCCGGATACCGACAGAATCACCGGTTCGCCGTCTGGCAGGTGCTCCGGGACCGGTTTCTCGTGGAACTGGTGCCCGGTTTCCGGCACAAGGCGCACTACCTTGATTTGCATCGCCGAGGTATAGGCATACAGAACCAGCGATAAACTGACGCCAATATAGATGCTGTATTGCAGCGGCAGCACCAGCGTGGAAAAAAATGTCACCAGCATCAAGAATCGCCCAGAGGAATTGACCTGCCAGATCATTTTGGCACGGCGTAAATCGATCACGCGCAGCGCCGCCGTGATCAACTGGGCGGCCAGCCCGACCATCACGATCTGTTCAATGGCCGGGCTGATGCTCAGCAAAACCACCGCGATCAGCAGTCCTGCAAAAACGTTCGACAGCCGGGTGCGCGCCCCGGCGTTCAGATTCACGGCTGTACGGGAAAGCGTTCCGCCCGCTGGCATACTTTGCAGGACACCCCCGCCGATATTGGCTAATCCCTGGCTGATCAGGTCGCGGTTGATATTCGGTAAACCCTCAGGAGACGCGGCAGGCATGGCGATGGCAAGTCCGGCGCTTTGCACCGATCCCAGGACGGCAATTGCCAGCGCAGCTAACGCCAGATCGCCCGCATAACGGAGATCGGGTATCTCAATTTGCGGCAGGCGGGACGGAATGGGGGATGTATCCCGGACAACGGCTACACTGTCCCACCCGGCGGCAGCCACAAATATGCTTGTCAGCACAATTGCTACCAGCGTCGCCATGTTTCGGAACCGTGTCCGGTTGATGATGACAATCAGGGCAATGGCCGTACAGCCGACGATAACGGTGCGTGTATCACTCTGATCGATATGCCTCAGCCAGGTCCAGAATTTGGGCAGCGCCTTTTTGCTGAATGCGCTGTGATATCCGGTCAGGTTGGGCAACTGCCCCAGGATGATCAGCAGCGCGGCTCCCATAAGGAATCCGGTCATGACGGCATTGGATACAAACCGCGTGAGCGTTCCCAGGCCCAGCAGTCCAAATCCCAGTTGAAAGACTCCCACCAGCAGCGTGAGCATGAATAATCGCTCGATCTGGCTGGCTTCTTCAAACCCGGACAGGGTGCTGCCCACCACCAACGCCAGCGCATTGGTCGGGGCAACCGTCATCCGTGATGTGTGGCAGGTGAGCGCAGCAATGATGGTGGACACAATGGCCGTATGCAGACCATATACCGGATTGATCCCGGCGATAATGGCGTATCCCATCGACTGCGGAATTCCGGCCACTGCGCCCGTTGCCCCCGCGATCAGGTCATCCAACAACCTTTGTTGCCGCGACGGTCGTGAGGACTGCGGGGCCTGGTTGGGCTGGCTCACTAAACAATGTCTCCCGCACATGGGCTAGGGGCGGAACAGTCCGGCGCGATTCTACCGTGCAGTAGAGAGGAAGGTCAAACCGTCAGCCGTGTGTTGGCCCACGAACGAGTTGATGTTGTTGGCGAATTGGGCGCGTAGGGGCGCTGCTTGCCGCGCCCCCCCAAAAAACAAACAGGGCGCAGCAAGCAGCGCCCCTACGAAATGTGGTCCCATTGAATTCGCCAACAGCGCCGAGTTGTTAGGTGGCACGGCCTCAACCCCTAAATCCCCCTCTCCAGCAGAGCTAGAGAGGGGGACTTGCGCGTTCGCCGCTGCCTGCTTTCTCCCCCCCTCTCCATTTCGAATAGAGGCGCAACCTGCGGTTGCGTCGGGGCCGGGGGGTGAGGCCGTTTTCACGCACACATCCCAAGTCAGCAACAGGTCATTCGTGGACC
>JAFGTJ010000427.1 GCA_016934195.1 Anaerolineae bacterium
GCGATTTTCTCGTCCACGCTGCTGCTGCTGGTCAGCCTGACCGCGCTGGCGAACGCCCTCCGCCGCCCGCTTGATGGTCCGGTCTGGAAACGCGCCCCCTGGCTGGTATTAGGCGGCGTGTTCCTGTTCATGAGTTTGGACGAATACTTCTCGATCCATGAATCCTACGAACACTGGCGGCAGGCTTACGTGATGGGCGGCGTGCTGCTGGTCCTGACCGGGCTGATCCTGGGCGTGCTGGAACGCGATCTGCGGCCCCCGCTGGTACTCGTGATCGGGCTGGCCTGCATCGGGACCGGCGGCGTGGTGCTGGACGCCTTCGCCAACGAAGCCGTGATCGAGTTCGGTGGCTATGAGGCGGATTGGCTGGTCTGCAAACACGACTACGCGGGCATCATCTGCCAGGACTACGGCATCATCGAGGAACTGCTCGAACTGGCCGGGATCAGCATCATTTTGGCCGGATTCCTGTCTTTTGCGCAGGATCACACGCAGGACCGGCAGGCAGCGAGCGAATTCCGGTTGGCGCGGCGCGTGCTGGCAGGCGCGGCGGTCCTGTGGGTGGTATGGGCCTTCAGTCATGTGTGGGTGATCCCGACCTTCGAGGCTAAATTACTGGCCGACGGCGTTCATGTCGAATTTCTGGACGGCGCGCTGCGGCTGGAAAGTTACCAGATCAAGCCGGAGGCCGCGCGCCCCGGCGACGAGGTGCGTATATCGCTGTTTTTCCGCGCCAACCGCCCATTGGACCACAATTATTACCTGTCGGTGCATTTGCTTTCCCACCCGGAGGTCGATACCTGGGGCCAGGATGATCTGCAACTGGGCGAATGGGACTATCCAAGCAGCGCGTGGATTCCCGGTTTTGCGGTGCGCAATGACGTGTACCTGACTCTGCCCGCCGATATACCCGCCCCAGCCAGCTATTGGGTGGCGGTCAAGGTGTGGCAGGGGCCGGACCTGCACCGCACGCCCAAAGAACTGCTCGACCCCGATATCAAAAACGTCGAAGTGCTGGTCAGCGACAGCGACCGCCCGGTGATCACGCCGGACACGGTGCAGTTGGTCGCGCTGCCGGTCCTGGGTAATCCCCCGCCGGACGATCCGCCCACCGCCGCCGACTACCGTTTCGACAACGGAATGCGGCTGACCGGTTACGACCTGCCAGCGGTGATCACGGCGGGCGATCCGGCTGCGTTCCGGTTCTGGTGGCGGACGGACAAGACAACCGGAAAACCACTGACCCATTACCTGCACTTTTTCGGGGAAGGCGACCTGTTTTTTGTGTTCGATCACCAGGCGTTTGATGACCGCTTCCCGATGGTCGATTGGCCCGCCGGGTTGGACGCCGCCGACTCGTGGACCATCACGCCCGATCTGCCCGCCGGGGAGTACCGGGTGTATACCGGCGTGTACCATACGCCCACCGTCACGCGGATTCCGGTCCGGGACGCGGACGGTCGGCCCGTACCGGATAACGCGATTTTCCTGGGCACGGTGACGGTAAAATGAAGCAACTATTCCGCCCCCTGCCCCTGATCCTGCTGGCGTTCGTCGTGCTGGGAATCATCTACAGCGTGGTAACGCCCATTTTCGAGGCGTCTGACGAACTGTGGCACTACCCGGTGATCGACTACATGATCCGCCAGGACCTCGCGCTGCCGGAACAGGACCCCGATAATCCCGCGCTGTGGCAGCAGGAAGGCAGCCAGCCGCCGCTGTATTACTGGATCAGCGCGGCGCTGGTGCGATGGGTCGATCACGGCGACATGGCCGAACGGCGCACGATCAACCCGCACGGCAAGGCCGGAATCGCGCTGGCGACCGACAATAACGCCGTGATCTTGCACGACTGGGACGCCGAATCGTTTCCCTGGAAAAATACCGCGCTGGCGGTGCATCTGGTGCGCTTCTTCGGGATTCTGCTCGGCGTAGGGACGGTGTGGCTCAGCTATCACATTGCCCGCCTGACGCTCCCCAACCGCCCCGCGATCCCGATCACGGTGGCGCTGCTGGTGGCCTTTAACCCGATGTTCCTGTTCATTTCAGGATCGGTCAACAACGACAACCTGATCAACCTGATCGCCGCCGCGATCCTGGTCCTGCTGCTGCTGATCTGGCGGGACGGGTTCAACGGGCGGCGGATCGGGATACTGGCGGTGCTGCTGGCGTTGGGATCGATTACCAAGCTCAGCGGCCTGACATTCTACCCGCTGGCGGGACTGGTCCTGCTGGGCGTGACGATCCGCGACCGCCGCCCGCCCCGTGACCTGATCCTGGCCGGAACCGCGATCCTGGCGGTCTGGATAGTGCTGGCCGGGTGGTGGTACTGGCGCAACTTTGACCTGTACGACGATCCGACCGGCCTCAATGTGATGGTCGAGATCGCCGGGCCGCGTGACGATCTGCCGGGTCTCTCCGCCGCGTGGGACGAACTCAAGGGGTTCCGCAGCGCGTTCTGGGGCTGGTTCGGCGCGCTGAACGTGATCGGCCCGGACTGGCTGTTCACGTATGGGGATGCGCTGACGGTGATCGGTGTGGTGGGGCTGGTGGTGTATCTGGTTCGCGGATTTACCTCACCCCCTAACCCTCTCTCCATTCAAAATGGAGAGGGGGAATACTGGTTTGGCCGAAACTCGGTTATCCCGGTGCTGATCCTGCTGATTCAAATCCTGGTGGTGAGCGGGGGCGTGATCAACTGGACGCGCCGGACCTACGCCAGCCAGGGACGGCTGCTGTTTACCGTGCTCGGCCCGCTGATGACACTGGCGGCGCTCGGTGTGTATACGCTGCTGCCGCGTGGAAAACGTTTTTTGCCGCTGATCGCCGCGCCGCTGATGGTTGCCGCCGTCGCGATCCCATTTACGATCATTGCACCGCGCTACGATCCGCCGCCAACTGTCGCCAATCTGCCGGACGGTGCGATCCCGGTCGAGGCGCAGTTCGGCCCGGTGACGCTGCTCGGCCTGGAAGTCACCGACGACGCGGTGCGTCCTGGCGACTCGCTGGCCGTGACGGTGTACTGGCTCCCCCGTGAGCATACCGCCGCGCCGTTGAGTTTCTTCATACAGGTCTTTGGCCGGGAAGATGAAAACGGCGAACTTCAGCAGATCGGCAAACTGGACAGCTATCCAGGGCGCGGCCTGCTGGCTACCACGTCCTGGGACCCGGACCGCATCTACCAGGACACCTACCAGATCGAAATCAACGCGGAGACGCAAACACCCGTCCGGCCCATCCTCAAGATCGGCTGGTGGGACTACGCCACCCGCCAGGAAATCGCGCCGGTTACGCTGGACGGCACGCCGCGCGATCCGGTGCTGATCGAGGCCGGGCGCGTGATCGGGAACGATCAGCACCTCGACGGCGGGCAGGATGCGGCGGCAATCTTCGGCGGGGTGTTACGCCTGAACCGCAGCCGGATCACGCCGGAATCCGCTGCACCGGGCGATACGATCCGCATCGAACTGGAATGGGAATCCCTGACCCGCGTGTACGAGGATTTCACCGTGTTAGTCCACCTCGTCGATCCGGCCTCGCCCGGCAGCGCCCCCCCGATCACGCAAGGCGACGCGCCGCCATTACGGGGGCGCTGGCCGACCTCGGCCTGGGCACCGCGCGCCCCGTTCACGGACGCCTATACAATCACACTGCCCGACGACCTGCCGCCCGGCGAGTACCGGATCGCGGTGGGATTCTACCGTCCGGCGGATTTCACGCGGCTGCCGGTCGAAACGGCGTTGGGCACACTGCCGGGGGCGGTCCTGCTGCCGGGGACGATCACGGTGGAGTAGGTACAAGGAGAATGTATCATGCCCGCAGATCGTGACGAAGAACGCGAAAACCGTATTCAGGATGAAGCGATTGTTGATGCTAACGGCCCCGAAGAACAGGCGATAGGCTGGTGGTGCTATCTGCACGACCGAATCCAGTTTCCGTTTAAGGCCAAATGCGTCAAAAAACGCACTATCTCGCCGCTCAAAGTCGGGGAAGTGGTCGAAGCGCTGCGCATGGCCCCGGAAGAAAACTGTATGCACGAAATGTTTGTGATCGTGCGCTGGCAGGATCGGACAATGGGCGTGCCGCTCAACCAGATTGAAGGCATCAAGGTAGACGACGACACTGAGCAAGCCATCGGGGATTGGCACTACTGGATCGATGCGGGGCATATGTTCTGATATAGACCGTCAGGCATCCGCCCGCGATCAGCCGATTTCAGCGCTAGAATTCGCGGTATAATCGGCCTGCCTGTGCTAACCGGAACACAACCCAAGAGAGCGTATGTCCCACCCCAACCGCCTGATCCGTTTCGCCACCCGCCCGGCCCCCGTCGCCGTGATCGTCCTGACCGCGCTGTGGGCGCTGTTCTTCTGGCGGCTGTGGACACCGGTTGACGGGGATCGCGTGATCTTCGATAAGGGCGATTTTCCGCTGCATTACTTCTCGTATGCCGATTACCAGGTCGAACGCATGTGGGACGGCGACATCCCGCTGTGGAACCCCTATAACTACGGCGGCGACCCGTTCGCGGCCAACGTGCAGTGGGTGGTATGGTACCCGCCGCGCTGGATCGCGGCAGTCGTGGCCGGACCGGGCGGCTGGGATATCGAGGCCATGCAGATCGAAGTCGCCGTGCATTACTGGCTGATCAGCCTGATGATGGTCGGGTTCTTGCGCGTGCTGGTCAAACGCCCGTTTCCGGCGCTGGTTGGCAGCATAGTATGGACCTACGGCGGCTATCTGGCCGGATACCCAATGCTGCAACCGAGCATTTTATACGCGATTGCGTGGCTGCCACTGCTGATGCTGGGCGTCCACCTGAGTATTACCGATCCGCGCTGGCGGGTGCGCGGGATTCTGCTGGGCGGCGTGATGATCGCGCTGTCATTTTTCGGCGGACACACGCAAACCACCATGCAGATCACGTATTTTGCCGGGGCCTATCTCGTATTTACCGGCTGGCGGACGGGCCTATCCTGGCGCGGCATTGGCTGGCGGATCGGTTTACTGGGCACGGTCGGCGCGGCGCTGGCCGCGATCCAGCTACTCCCGGCGGCGGAACTGGTGCGGTATGCGTCCCGCTCGGAAAACTACCATTACCTGGACAAGGCGACCGGCTTCACGCCTGCCGAATTCGTCAGCATCCTGTGGCCGCGTGTCTTTTCGCCGCTGTGGTGGCCGTTATACGCGGGCGTGGCGGGCCTGCTGCTCGGCCTGGGCGCGATCTGGCGCGGGGTGCAATACGGCGAACGGCGGTTCGTATTCTGGATCGGGGCGCTGGTGGTATGTTTGCTGCTGGCGTTGGGCGGCAACGGGATCGTGTACGACGCGGCCTATCTGGTCCTGCCGGGCGTGAGTTTTTTCCGTGAACAGGAACGGGCCGCGTCGCTGGCGGTGTTCGCGCTGGTGGTGCTGGCGGCGTATCAGATCGATTGGCTGGCCTCACCCCCTAACCCCCTCTCCATTAGAAATGGAGAGGGGGAATCCCCAGCCACGAAATCTAGTCAGGGAGTATCGTCGTTCTCCCCCCTCTCTAGCCTGGCTGGAGAGGGCCGACCAAAGGTCGGGGGCCGGGGGGGTGAGGTTTTTACCCGCCTCGCCCTGGGCCACCTGACCATTACCGGGCTGGCATTCCTGGCCGCGACAGTAATCGAAATGCTGCGCGATCCCGCCGAACGCCGGGCCGATGATGTGAACGTGCTCGGATTCGTGGCGCTGATCAGCCTGTTATTCTACGGGTGGCTGGTGTGGCAGCGGCGCGAGACTCACCCGCAGCTCACGCGGATCGGAGTCCCGGCGGCGCTGGTAGCCCTGATTGTGCTGGACCTGTTCAGCTTCGGGACCAACTCGCGCAACTTCATCGAGGATATCCCCGCCAACCGCACGCCCGAACCGGCATTCCTGGACGTGCTCAGCGTCCCGCCGGAAAACGTACAGTGGCGGGTGGACGGCGCGGCGGGCATCCAGACTTACGGGACGTTCTGGCGCATCCCCGATATTTACGGGACCGGGCCGTTTGCGCTGGCGTCAATGGACAAACTGCGGCAGATTCCGGTGGACCGTTTCTGGGAAGTGCTGGCGGTGCGTTACGCGACCCTGCTAACCGATACTCCCGAACTGCCCGCCGGGGTGCCATTAACCGAGATCGGGACGGGGACCAACATCAGCGGCCAGTCTTACACGCTGTACGAACTGGACGATCCGCGCCCGCTGGCGCATCTGGTGTATGACGTGCGTGTCGCGCCTGATAACGCCGAATTCGCCCGGCAGATCATGGCCGATTCCCGCGTGGATTTGCGCGAAATGGCGGTGACGACCGAGCCGCTGCCGTTCGAACTGTCCGGCGCGCGCCCGGCGAATACGAACGTCAGCCCGGTTTACCGTCCCCGGCCCGAATGGATCGAACTGCGCGTCTCCACGCCGGAAAACGCGCTGCTGACGATGGCGATTGCCAATTATCCCGGCTGGGTGGCAAAAGTGGACGGGAAACCGGTAGACATCATCGACACCTACGCGGGCCTGATCGGAATCCCGATCCAACCGGGAAACGATCAGCGCGTGGCGCTGGAATTCCGGCCCACATCGATCCTGGTCGGCGGCGCGATCTCGATCCTGGCGCTGATCGGGCTGGCGGGGTATGGCGTGTGGGAATTATGGCGCTGGCGTCGGCAGCAGTGACGGTCAGGACGACGGTCAGGGCTGAAATTAAGTTTTTACCGCAGAGGGCGCAGGGGTAGGACTACAAAATAGCGTGATCGGTGATTAGCCCCTCCCCAAACCCCTCCCCGCAAGCGGAGAGGGGCTTAACGGTGAGCCAACTCTCTCCCTTTCTCCGCCTGCGATACTGTTGGCGAACGAATTGGCCCCTATCCCCCCAACCCCCTTTCCCCATCAAAGATGGAGAAAGGGGGCTTAACGGCACAC
>JAFGTJ010000007.1 GCA_016934195.1 Anaerolineae bacterium
CACTCGGAGAGAACGCGGAGAGAACGCAACGGCTCCGGTGGTCAAGCTGTTAAGCGGCGGTTGGGTGTAATGAGCAGACGACTTAACGGTATCGTGTGAATACGCAGCCTGTAGATGACGTGTGGGGAGTTAGGAATGAATTCGTCCGATCAAGAAGCCAATCTGTCACAAACTGTACTGAGGGCGTTGGATGTCCTGGAGTGTGTGGCCGGAGCCAACGTGCCCCTCAATGCCGCCGAAATTGCCAAAAGCTGCGGCCTGTCCCGCCCGACGGCGTACCGGCTTCTGGCGACTCTGCAAAGCCGGGGATATGTCGCCAACACCCATCATGAATATTCGTTGGGGTCCAAAATTCTGAGCTTGAGTGGGACGCTGCTGGAGTCGCTCGATTTACCTTCTCTGACACACTCCTATTTGCGCGAATTGAGCGAAGCGACGGGCGAAACAGTCTATATCTCCGTCCTCGACGACACCGAGATTCTATATGTCAATAAAGTCGCCAGTACCAAAGCGGTGCATTCCAACTGCACGATTGGGTCGCGCAATTACCTGCATTGTTCGTCGATGGGCAAGGCGATACTGGCTTTTTTGCCGCCCCACGAACGCGATACCATTCTGGGTAAAATCGCGCCGTTTAAAGCCTTCACGCCCAACACCATCACCGATCAGGATGCTTTGCAGCAAGAACTCGAACGCATTCGCAGCCAGGGCTACGCGATTGACGATATCGAGGGGGAAGACAACGTGCGCTGTGTCGGCGCGCCCATTTTCGATCATGTGGGACGCTCGTTTGCGGCGATCAGTTTATCCGGCCCGGCGTTCCGGCTGTCGATAGAACAGTTGCATGAACTGTCTTCTTTGGTGGTGGATACGGCACAAAGTATTTCTCACCAGTTGGGTTATACGCCTGATAAAAACCGATAATCAATCCAGATGCGCTGCTGTTGGCCGGTGCTCAAGACCGGCGGGTACAATGTGGAACACATTCGCCAAATGACCGGAAGGAAACGACACTTTGACCATTGATATACGCGGGGTCATCCCCCCCATGCTGACCCCTCTAACCGAAGACCGCCAGCTTGATATTCCGGCCCTTCACCGGCTGGTCGATCATATGATTGACGGTGGGGTAGACGGAATTTTTGCGCTGGGCACATCCGGCGAGGGAACCTGGCTCACTGACACATTCTGCCGCGCGGTGGTACATGAAACCATGTCGGCCACACGCGGGCGTGTGCCTATTCTCGTCGGACTGTTGCAGCCCAACGCGCCGCGCGTGCTGGATATGCTGGACTGGGTGCAGTCCAGTGGAGCGGCGGCGGTGGTTGTCACCACGCCCTTTTATTTTGAAGCGGACGCGCCAACCCAGGAAGCGCATTTTCGCACCATCGCCCAGGCGTCGCCGCTGCCGGTCGTGGTGTATAACATCCCCTCGAAAACGCACAATCCCCTACTACCTGACGTGATGGAACGGATGCTCGAAGAACCGAATATCGTGGCGCTCAAGAACAGCACCACCGATATCGATTCCTTTGTGGACATGCTGAGAGTGTGCCAGCAGCGCCCCGGTTTTCGCGTCCTTCAGGGCACCGCCAGGCTGATCCTGGCGTCCCTGCAACACGGCGCAGACGGCATTGTGCCGGGTCTTGGCAACCTGTTCCCGGAGATTTTTGTGCAAATGATGGACTATGTTGAGTCCAACCAATCGGAGCAGGCCGACGCGCTGCAAGCCCGGATCAACGCCCTGTGGGAAGTCCATGCCCAAACCTACTGGTTGACGGGATTAAAATACGCGGCTTCCGTGCTTGGTTTATGCAGTTCGCTCACCATCAGCCACCACTGCCCGCTGGATGCCCCGATCCGCGCGGCAATCGAACAGATCGTCCGGGAACACGGGACTATTTCCTGAAACGGGTCCGCCGCAAAAGCAACGCAACGACAGAGCGCCCCAGCGCAAAAAAATCCCCCGGCTCATCAGGACCGGGGGATTGTGTGTGGGGGTTACTGGCTTGCGAGAGCCGGAGCGTTGTTAGGCCGCGCCGCCTTCACCAGCAGGTGCGGTATCCGTTTCCGGTGCATCCGGTGCAGCGTCGGTATCCGGTATGTTCGGCGCATCCGGCCCGAAGTGGAACTCAAATCCCTCCGGTCCAAACTGGAACATGCCGCCCGGCCCCTGGAAATAGTACCCGCCGTCACCAAACATATGCCCGAACATGCGGCCCATGAAGGGGTGCGCGTCCATGAACTCGTTGAAATTCGGCATCTCATCGAAGTTGTAGAAGCGCATTCCCGGCCCAAACTCGAAGCCCTGACCCGGCATCATGAAGGAGCCGCGTCCCTGCTGGCGACCCCCTGGTCCCCGATTCATGTCAAAACCCGGCATCATGCCGCCGGATATGACGAAACTTCCACGCGGACCAAGCTCGGCCTCGATCTCGATCTCGTCGCCATCGCGCAGCACGGCGAACGTCACCACGTCGCCCGCTTCATAGGCGTGCAGCCGGTCGGCGAGGGTGTGTTCTTCGTCCACGCTGTCGCCGTCAACGCTCACGATGATGTCGCCTTCCAGCAGTCCGGCTTTAGCGGCGGGCGTGTCCTCGAATACCTGCCGTATCCACGCGCCTTCGCTCACCGGCAGATTTTCGTCTTCGGCCAGTTTCGCCGTCAGGGTCAGGTATTCGACGCCCAACTGGGTCGGCGGTTGGCTAAACATCGGCATAGTATCGGGCATCACCTCGTAGGGCATTTCATCGAACATGAACGGACCGCCGCCGACCACTTCCGGCAGCGTGACCGTGATCTCAAGTTCCTCACCGTCACGTATGACGGTCAGCGTCAGGTCTTCACCGAAGCGGAACAGGTGCATCGTGCCGGGCATCATCGTATCCGTCAGCGATTCGCCGTTGATGGCCGTTACAATGTCGCCTTCCTGCACACCGGCCTCGGCCCAGGCGGAGTCGGCCTCGACAGTTTCGATCAGCAGGCCATCCTCGGTCAGCGATCCTTCCAGGCCCATGAGATTCAGGACTCCGTGCAAGCCGGGATGGGTTGTTGACGGCATCGGGGGAACCGCGACTTCGGTAGGACGTTCGGCCAGCGTGACCGCGATCTCAAATTCTTCGCCGTCGCGCGCTACCGTCAGGGTAATTTCGTCACCGGGCGCGTAGCCCTGGATTATATCAACCAACATCTCGCCGGAAGCGATGGTGGTCGTATCAACGGTCTTGATCACATCACCGGCTTTCAGCCCGGCGTCCTCGGCAGGCGAGTCGGGCGTAACGGCAGCGATCTCGACGCCGTTGTCGATGTCCCTGATACCCACACCCAGCCACGCGGTTGCATTGCCATCCTGCGCGGTGACACTGCCCAGGCTGCTCAGGCCGCTGAGGGTCAAAACCGACACCGCCGCCAGAATCAACAAACGTTTCACGTTCATAGATGCATATTCCTCCAGTATGGTTCCCTGAGTTATTGTTTTTGGTATTGTATTTACTGTGCAGCCAATTTGTAAACTATCTGTAATCAGATTCTTAGAATTGCCTAAGAAACCGTTGGCAGCGAGAGATCGGTGCGGCTTA
>JAFGTJ010000073.1 GCA_016934195.1 Anaerolineae bacterium
GAATGAGTCAGCCCTATCTTTTGCCCGCCCGCGCTTGACAAACCCCTCGCGTACAGGTTATAGTGTGGTTAATTGAGAGCGCTTTCAAAATATTGATCATGAATAAACAGACTAAAAAATTAACATTAGATGATATTGGCGCGTTGGCGGGTGTTTCGCGGGCTACTGTGTCGCGGGTCATCAACGATTACCCGCACATTACGCCTGAAGTCCGCGAACGGGTGCAAAAAGTTATTGTAGAAACCGGTTATAAGCCCAATAAAATCGCCCAATCGCTGGCCTCAAACCGCTCCGGTATTATCGGGTTGGTGATTCCCCACGCCGTCCAGACGATTTTGACTAACCCGTATTTTTTACACCTGATCAATGGTATCACGCAGACTACCAACGCCTGTGGTCTGAATCTGTCCTTGTTCCTGTTTCACTCGATGAATGAAGAAGTTCAAATGGCCCGTTCGCTGTTTTATACCAACCTGATCGATGGGCTGATCATTACGGCGGACCGCAAAGAAAATCCATTTGTGAAACAGGTCATTCAGCACGACATCCCGTTTGTTTTTGTGGGGCGTCCGCAAATCAAAGTCCCAATCTCTTACGTGAATGTCGCAAACGTGATGGGGGCGTACCTGGCAGCGGAACATCTCATTAACCTCGGACGGCGGCGGTTAGCCATCATTATGTGCGATCACAATACCGCCGGGGATGACCGGTATAAGGGGTTCCGGCAGGCGTTGGACGACTATCACATAGAGATCGATCCGCAGCGCATTGTACGCGGCGATTTTTCATTGGAAAGCGGCTATGTGGCGATGCAGCAGTTGTTTCCGACTGTGCCCGACGCGGTGTTTGCCGCTTCCGATATGATGGCGCTGGGGGCGCAGCGGGCGATCCGGCAGGCGGGCCTGATTATCCCCGATGATATTGCGCTGGTGGGATTCGATGATCTGCCCCAGTCCGCCCTGGCTGAACCACCACTGACCACGATCCGCCAACCCATTGAGGACCTGGGGATCGAGGCGGTTAATTTGCTGAACGAGATGTTGTGCCAAAAGATCGGATTACCCCGGCAAATCATTCTCCCGGTGGAGCTGGTGCTGCGCGCGAGCTAGATTTTTTGACAGAATTTGAGAGCGCTCTCAAAAATTGCATGATACAGGGTTAAATATTTTATGAACGCACAAAAAAATGTTTTTATCGGCAGCGAGCCACAACAAGCCATCGATGCCCGCGCCAGCGGCGGTTACGTGACATTGCTGGGTGAACCCTTCTACTGCATCCGGCATTACGACGCGATGCCGCCTTTTTTTATGTCCCTGATCAGTAGTTCGGATCACTGGCTGTTTATCTCCACCACCGGGGGATTGACCGCAGGCCGGAAAAACGCCGATCATGCGCTGTTTCCCTACTATACGGTCGATAGGGTTACTGAAAACCACGATAACACGGGCCATAAATCGCTGCTGCTGGTCACGCGCCAGGACCGCACCACGCTCTGGGAACCGTTTTGTGATCGCTATCGCGGCGTGTACCGGACCGAGCGCAACCTGTATAAAAACATCCCCGGTACCGCACTCATTTTTGAAGAAATCAATCACGATCTGGCGCTGGTTTTCCGCTACGGGTGGCGAACGAGCGAGGCATTTGGTTTTGTCAAAACCACCTGGATTACCAACCCGGCTCCGACTACCTGTACGGTCGAAGTCCTTGACGGGCTGCAAAATATTCTGCCCGCGTATGTCACATCCCAGGTACAAAACGAGTTTAGCGTGCTGCTGGACGCCTATAAGCGCAGCGAACTCGACCCGGCGACGGGATTGGGCCTGTTTTCTTTAAGCTCCCGGCTGACCGATCACGCCGAACCGAGCGAATCCCTGCGCGCCAATACGGTCTGGCAGGTGGGGCTGGATGCCGCGCAGGACCACATAACATACCTGTTATCATCCCAACAGCTTGATACGTTCCGGTTGGGGCAGGGGGTTCAGCCGGAAACGGACAGTCGCGGGCGGCGCGGGGCGTATTTTGTGCGCGCGGTCTTTGATCTCGCGCCGGATGCGGGGCGTTCGTGGCACCTGGTTTGCGAGGTGGACCAGGACAGCGCGGCGGTCGCCAACCTGCGCCGCACCCTGAACAGCGATCCCGGTACTCTGTACGAACAGGTGGAACGCGATATCGCGGCGAGTAACCATAAACTGATGACCATCATCGCCAGCGCGGACGGACTGCAAACGTCCCGCGATGGGCTGAGCACCGCGCACCATTTCGCCAACGTGCTGTTTAATGTGATGCGCGGCGGGATTTTCGCGGACCAGTACCGCATTGATACCGCCGATCTCCGCGAGTTTGTGGAAACCCACCGGCGCGCGCTGGTCCACGATCACGCCGACTTTTTCGCCGCGCTCCCGGCGATGATCAACGTGAATACGCTCAAAGAACGAGCGGCGGCGGTCGGGGACGCGGACCTGCTGCGATTGTGCGTGACCTACCTGCCGCTGACGTTCAGCCGGAGGCATGGTGATCCCAGCCGTCCCTGGAACCGGTTTGCGATCCACATCAGAAAAGCGGACGGATCGCGGCAATTGAATTACGAGGGCAACTGGCGCGATATTTTCCAGAACTGGGAAACGCTGGCCTATGCCTATCCCGGATTCCTGGAGGGGATGATTGGCGTATTTCTGAACGCGACAACGGTAGACGGTTACAATCCCTATCGTGTCACGCGCAGCGGCATCGAATGGGAAATCCCCAACCCGTCCCATCCCTGGGCCAATATCGGGTATTGGAGCGACCACCAGATCATCTACCTGCAAAAACTGTTGGAGGCGTGTACGCGCTTTTATCCCGGCACGCTGGAATCGCTCCTGACACGCCCCATGTTCGCCTACGCCAACGTGCCCTACCGGATCAAGACCTACGCCGAACTGGTTAACGATCCCTATGCTAGCATCGAATTTGATTGGGACCAGCACCGGCAGATCGAAGCGTTGGTCCAGGACACCGGGACCGATGGCCGGTTGGTGATGGACGCTGACGGACACGTACTCCATACCACGCTGGCGGAAAAACTGCTGAATCTGCTGCTTGCCAAACTGGTGAATTTCGTACCAGAGGGCGGTATCTGGATGAATACCCAGCGCCCGGAGTGGAACGACGCCAATAACGCCCTGGTCGGCAAAGGGGTGTCGGTTGTGACGTTGGGATACCTGCGGCGCTTCGTGGTATTTTACAAAACGCTGTTCCAAAATGGCGGTTCCGATGTGCTGCCTATGAGCGCTGAGATCGCCACCCTGTTTGGCTCGATCCGGCACATCCTGACCGCGTACCGCGCCGTCCTGATGGGCCACATCACCGACGAGCAGCGTAAAGCCGTGATGGATGCGCTTGGGCAGGCGGGGAGCGTCTACCGTTGGACCTGCTACGAACACGGCTTTTCCGGTGACGTGGTCCACATTGCTCGCGCCGACCTGATCGCGTTCCTGTCGCTGGCGGAAGACATTATCGCGCACACGCTGCGGGCCAACCAACGTCCCGACAGGCTGTATCATGCCTATAACGTGCTCCGGCTGGACGGCGAACGTGCCGCGATAGAGCACCTGTA
>JAFGTJ010000008.1 GCA_016934195.1 Anaerolineae bacterium
CCATTGTAGTTCGGGGGGAATTGCCATGACCGCTGTTTCTTCTTCGACGGACCTCAAGACACTGCTTAAGTTAGCGCTCCCTATCGGTAGCCGCTTGCTGGTGGGTCATCCGGCCACCCCGATTAACTGGGTTTCTCACCTTCGTCAGTATCCCTGCCCACTGGGTCACATCGAGCGCGGCCAACTGGTGTTGGTATCGACCGGCGCGCTGAACAACCAGTACGAGCACCTATCACTGGAAATGGTGATTGAAGACCTTGTTCAGCACAACGCAGGCGGGTTATGTGTACGCGGCACCATCACGCCCCCCGCCCAGCAGATCGCCCGTGCGCACGACTTTCCGCTGATTTCGCTGCCGGAGCGCGCCGTGCTCTCGCAAACTGAACGCGCCGTCCAGCGTTTATTCACCAACCGGCAGTCTCAATTGGCGCGGCGAGCGTCCGAACTACAACAGACACTGCGCCGTCACGCGGCCAGCTATCGCGGCCTGACCACCATGCTCAACGCCCTGGCCCGAATGCTGGACCGGCCTGTTGTGGTCCATGACCGGCGGGGCAACCTGATGGGCCGGGGACTGCCCGCGTCCAACGGGCACGAATGGGACTCGCACCTGGCATTGGTGGGCGGGACCGAATTCGTGCGGCGGCTCGATCTGGAAGACCGGGCCTTTTACGAAAACGAATGGCAGGTAGTCGAAAGCCCTGCCGGGCTGACGACTCCGCTCATCCACGAAAGCCGACTGCTAGGATATGTGTCGATCCTGAGCGCGGGGGATACGCCGGATGATTTCGACCAGATGGTGCTCGAACAAAGCGCGCCAGTCCTGGTGCGGGAGTTGGTCCGCCAACAAACCGTCGATCCCACCATCGAACGCCTGCCCCCCAGCCGGGACTGGATCACGGATTGGCTGAGCGGCTCGTCCGCCGATGATGCGCTGTTAGCGCTGCGCGCCGAAAAAGACAGTTATAAGGCGGGCGTGTGGTACGCGGTGGTGCTGTTCCATTGGGTACCGGCCCAGACCCGCATCGGCAGCACGTTCTCACCCGAACGCATGGTGAAACTGCTCCAGGCGGAAATGCATCAGCGCCGCATCCAGGCACCGGTCGGCCAATATTCAGACCGGATCGTGCTGCTGTTCCCATTGGACGAGCCGCAGCAGACTCAGCGGTTGAAGCAAATGGTCGAACACCTGCACGCCACACTGTCGCAGGCCGTACCGGATGGTGATATCACCGCCGGGGTAGGCCGCCCGGTCCAGGGATTAACCGCGCTGCGCACCTCGTTTCAGGAAGCCGAACGCGCCCTGACGCTCTCCGAACAGCTTTGGGATAACTCGCAGGTGGCGTCCTTCGGGGATTTGAGCCTGTATGAACTGCTGATCAACGTCCGGGATCAGGTCATGCTGCGGCAGTTCTGCGATCACTGGCTGTCGCCGCTGACCAACTATGACCGGCAGCATCACACCGATCTGCTGCCAACGCTCAGCGCTTACTTTACCAACAACGGCAATATGGCGCGCACCGCCCATATTCTGAACATTCACCGCAACACGTTGGTATACCGCCTGGGGCGTATCACGGAAATCATCCAGCTAGACATGGACGACTCGAACGTGCGGCTCAACCTGCATTTGGCCCTGAAAGTCCAGCGCATGATCGACGGCCCGCACGCCTGATTTTTCCGCCCAATTCGGCTCACTCACACCGCCCTTACCGGCTTGCACTGTACAGAAATCCGGTAGGGGCGGTTGTTGTTTGAGCCGCCGTGTAACCCGCCCTATTCCCCTACAAACTGGTTTATCTTGCGCGCCGCTGGGATGTTATACTTACCCCTGTAATCTGCCGTGATGGGATACGGTTGCTATTGATGAGGGGGAATCAACGATGGGACCAGACAAACGATGGCAGCGCGGAATAACGTTGGCGCTGGCGCTGAGCGTAGCGCTAATCGGACTGGCGCAGCCCGTTTTGCCCGCGCAGGGGCAAGCGCCAGACTGCTGGATTATCGTGGATGTGGAGGCGTTCGTCACGCCGGTCGTGGGGGATTCGCTCTTTTTTCCAGGGCTGGAAACCCGCGTCTACATCGCGCTAATCGCCAATGATGGGCAGCAAGTGCGCGTGATATCCGAGCGCACCTACCCGCATGGAATGCAAGACCCGGTCGATATCCCGGCGGGGGATGCGATTGCCGTTTCGGGGTTCCGGTTGGAGGCGAACGAACTACAGGATGCCATTCCCGGCGAAATGATGTTGTACGTGCTGATGCTCGAATACGACGATCCGAGCATCTTCGGGATCGACATCAGTTCCATTATCAGCGCCATAGCGACGGTGAACATGGGGCCAGTGTCCGGGTTTGTGATGGACCTGGGGATCGGCAAGGCCGTAGAATGGCTGTCCGGGTCGGACAAAATCGGGGAGGCGCGCATCATGCTCTACCGGGACGCGGCCTGGAACGCGGGCGGTCCATATGACCTGGTATCGCCGGACGGGATGGGCATCCGGTTTTCGATTGAAGATACCTGCGCGGCGAACCGCCCCGTTCGACCGGTCCCGCCAATGGTGGATATGGCTCCGCCGGTATTCGACCCAATCCCCGCACCCCAAAACAATAACGGGGGGAATCCGTTGAACCTGCCCAACTTCCCGGTAGAGGAAGTGCTGTTTGTTTCCAATCGGGACGGGCAGTGGGAAATCTATACCATGTGGAGCACGGGCGGCGGCGAAACGCAGCTTACCCGCAATTCGCCGGGACTCAACTATTCGCCCAATTGGAGTCCCGACGGCAGCGAGATCGTGTACGAAGGCTACCGTAACCAAAACTGGGATATTTACGTGATGAACAGTTTTGGCGCAAATACGCGGCAGTTGACAACGTGCAGTGGGCGGGATCGCGTGCCGGTGTGGAGTCCTGACGGACAGTGGATCGCGTATGGGTCGGACTGTGACGGCAACATGGACATTTTCATCATGGACCCGCAGGGCGGCAATCAGCGCCGGATCACGACCGATCCGGCAGTGGATTATTATCCCGCGTGGAGTCCTGACAGCCAGTACCTTGCCTTCCAATCGACCCGAACGGGCGTGACCCAGATATTTACCGTGCCGATAGACGGCAGTTCCGCGCCGCAGCAGATCACGACCGGGGACGTGAGTAAGGGGGGGCCGGATTGGAGTCCAGACGGTCAAACAATCGTGTATTACACCAACTTCGACAACAACGACAACCGGGATATTTACACCGTTCCGGCGCAGGGCGGACCCACTGCACTGTTGGTCGGATCGGCGGAGAATGAGGCCGCGCCCAGTTGGAGCACCGACGGCGAATGGGTGTATTTTCATGTCAATGTGGGAGCCGATGACACGCACCTGATGGTCGTGCGCAAGGATGGCAGCGATCTCACCCAGTTAACATCGGGGAGCGGGCGAAATTGGAACGCCGATCCATACTGATCGGGCGGCACTGTTAAGTTGGGGCGTAGTTAGAAGTTGGGGGGGCACAACATCCAAATGAGTTAGACTTTCGAGTTGATGAGACCGCGAAAGGACAAACTCAAGTTGGACGTCATGCTACCTATCAGCATAGAGGATCAGGATCCGATTTGGCAAGAACACATCCGTGCCATCGAACAAGCCGTGACCTTCAGCGCACTCGTGGGAGCGGCGTGGGGGCTAGCGTGTGGCCTGACGATCTGGTTGGTCGAAGCGGTATTAATGCAACGCGCCCCGCAATCGGGCGCATTCATAACTTGGGGGAGGCGGAAAAACAGGCGTCAAAGCGACCATTGACCCAGGCCAGACGAATGAGGAGCAAATGGGTAAAACTCTCCTCGCCCCAACGCATCCCCACACCTTTGAACCGCTGCTGAATTAACCACTTGCAGGCACTCTCGACCAAACCACTGCCAATGGGCAAGCCCATGTCTTTCAACTGGTCGTAGTTCATGTGGTCGCGGTGTTTGTCGAGATAGCCATAGAGA
>JAFGTJ010000428.1 GCA_016934195.1 Anaerolineae bacterium
CTATGTGTCCAAAGCGCGCCAACCGCAGCTTTCCGACCAGCCCTATAACCCGACTCCCCCTGATCTGGCGGTCGAAGTGCTCTCCCCGACCGATCTACCAGCGCATACCCGCATCAAAATTGCGAATTACCTCAGCGATGGAACGGTGGTATGGGTGGTTGATCCGCAAACACGGCAGGTCGAAGTGTATGCGCCCGGCCAGCCAGTCCAGCAAATGGGCGAGAATGGCACGCTGGACGGCGGCGCGGTACTGCCCGGTTTCTCGCTGGCGGTGAAGGATATTTTTCCTGACTGACTACGGGGTGCAGTTCACAGAATGCGACTCGCGCATCATCCCACCGCCGCCACCGTCAGCCAATAATAGCCCGTCGCGGTGCCGCTGGCCGATCCGATCAGCACCCGGTACGTGCCGTTGTCCGGCAGTGTGAAGGTCAAAAAGGCGACGGGCTGGCCGTCCGGCGTGAGTTCGCTCCCATCCGGCCCGTACAGCCGGAAGACCGGGTCGGTTCCGCTGCCCTGGTACGGCGCGACCGCGATTTCCCAGATAGTCCCGGCGATCCCGGTGAACGTGTAACCATGTGTGGCAGCGGGCGCGTCGAGCGCGTGCCGGATTTGCGCGGGGATGGTCTGCGGCTCGAATACCGCATCGGGCGGCCAGGAAGGGACCGGCGAGGACGTGGCGGTCAGATCGCCGGGGCCGGGCGTGGCCGTAACGACCATCGTTCTGCCGGAGTCGTCGTCGGAATTGGCGACTTTGAGGAACACCCACGTTACCACGATCCACGCGAGCAGCAGCATCACGATCCCCAGTCCCAGGCACGCCCACTGCCAGCGCATCCACGTATGAGTCAGCGAGGCCCAGAACGTCGGCGTCTCGACCTGGACAAATTCACCATAGGTATGCGGCGTTGTTTCGGTAAAGCCGCTGGGACGCCTGTCGCGCCGCCAGAATCCAAGACAACCCTTCCGCCGGTTGTACTGCACGGAATAGGTCGTATTGATATGGTAATAATCGTGGGAATCGTCGGAATCGCGGGAAGTGTTACGACTCATCGCCAGCCGTCCCCCAGGATCACCCGTCGATAATGGTATCGACGGCGCGGCGCACGGTTTGAAGGTCGATGCGCTGATCTTTTAAATAATCTCGTTTCAAAATAAAACCCAGGTGATGCGTCTCGGAGATCGGCACGACCGGGCTGTCCGCGCCCGCCGCCGAAAGCGTCAGCATCCCCGGTTCGGTATGGAATACCACCACGCCGTAAACCGGCACGCGCTCCAGGCCGCGCTTTTTCAGGAACTTGCGCAGGGCCTCCACGTCACGGACGCATTCGCGCGTCGGGTTATCGGGAGCCGGACGCCAGCGGTTGTTTTTCTGGACGTGCCAGTCGGCGCGCTCATTGCGCCAGATACCGGTATATTCCACGATGCGGAACACCAGCGCCCCCGGCGGTCCAATCAGCACCGCGTCGATATAGCCCACGCCGCGCTTGCTCACGTTGCGCAGATACTTGAATTCATTGGGGGGGAACGTATTCGTATCGGCCAACATGCCGTTCAGGACTTCGCCCACCTCATACGCGGCGCGGTTGTCCTTTTGCAGCGTCAGGCCGCGCACAATGGCGATAATGCCGATCACGAACGTGGCAAAGCCGGTCAGGATCATCAGCAGGCGAAACAGACCAAACCAACCCGATTCCCACAGCGGAAAGAAGAAAAACATCACACCAAGAATGAAGGCAATCAGCCCGCCAAACAGGGCCATGCCGCCCAACAACAGGTAGAACCGGCTGCGCCGGGAATAGTTACTGGAAGGGATAATGTTTTCCATCGCAGACCACTCAGTCGTTTAGCGATTGCTCGTTGGACGATGCGGCCTCATCGCTGCGGGTCTGATCCGAAGCAACCGACGGCTGATCGGGGCCGTTGCCATTGGCCCGCGATGCCGCGACATTCGGCGATGGTGCGCCGTTGCCGGAGGGCTGAGGCTTTTTGTGCTTGGCGATCACGCGGTCCATGGTGGCGCGAAGCTCGGCCATCGCGGGCAGCGGTTTGTACATCAACAGGTCCGCGTCGGCCTGCTCAACCACCTGCTCTTCCTCATCTTGCGAGAGGCGGTAGGCAGTGATCAGGACAATGGCCGTCTGGCCCAGGACCGGACTCTTACGCAGGCGCGCGCCGACCTCCGGCCCGCTGACTTCCGGCAGCCGGATATCCAGGATCGCCAGCTCTGGCAGCTCCCCACGCACACGGCCCTGGTCCACGTCATCGATCCAGGACACCGCTTCGCCGCCGTCCACAAAGGCGACACCTTCGATGCCCCAAATCTCGAACATGGCTAGCAACACATCGTATATATCAGGTTCGTCTTCTACAACCATCCAGGTAGGCACGCTCGGCTCCCTTTTTCAAAAAACTGCCTTGCCGGTTCGGTCTAACACCTGTACTATAGGCGGGCAGGCGCGAAATCGCAAATCTTGATCCAACCAGAACCAAAAGATTCACAGATTATTCAGCGCCAATATTACCATTCTTCATCAAAACTTGGTACTATAGATTCACTTCTTAATGGTTGCTCAAGGGACAAAACAAAGTGGAGGGTACGGCGTGAAACCCTGGATGGTCGTCGAGGACGAACCCGATATCCGCAACATCGTAAAATTTATGTTCGAGTCCTGGGGACACCCGGCGCTGGAGTTCGCGGACGGCCACCAGGCCTTTAAGTGGCTGGACTCCATCGAGGAAGGCAGTTACAACGGCGAACTACCCGAACTGGCGCTGATGGACATTCGTATGCCCGGCCCGCGTGGGAACGACATCGCGCGCCGGATGCGGACGGTCGGCGCGGTCGCCGATATCCCCATTATCCTGATGACGGCCTTCGCGCTGACCGACGCCGAACGAAACGCGCTCTACGAGGACTGCGGCGTGGATTATGTCATGCACAAGCCGCTACCGGACTATCACAAGCTCAAGGAACTGCTCGATTCGGTGTACGAGGGCCGCGCCGATTCGGGTAGCGAGGCAAAAAAATAACCACAGAGGGCCTCTGCTTCACAGCGGAACAGAAAACACGAAGATGCTTTTTTAAAGAGACACGATAGCGAAAATTTTTGCTCCCCTTTTACTCCCGCTGTGCGCTCCGTGCCCCTGTGGTGAAAAAAACCGTCTCCCAACCTGAAGACACCCGCCGCTAGCCAAAACCCCCGGACATAGGCCATAATAGGGTATAGTGTGTGCTGTCAGCATAACATGCCGCAGGCTGCTAACCGCCACCGGCTGATTGCTGACGGCTGATTGCTCAAGAGGTTCCGCCCATGCCCAGCCCACAAAATCCCGCATCCCGCGATCCGGCCCGGCCCGTGTCGGACATGATCCAATCGGTGGACGCCCTCGGTGAAAATACCGGGCGGCTGTTTGGCCGCCTGTACGGGGGATTGCGCCGCCGCCAGGATCGTGAACGGCAGGCCACCCGCCCCGGCGAGGCGGCTCAGCCGGATCAGCCCGAATCGCTGGCCCAACAGTTCCGGCAAGCGCAGCAGGCGCAGGCCCAGAATCAGGCGCAGATCGAACACCTCCGCCAGTTGACACGCACCCAGAGCACCAATATCGCGCGGCTGACCGGCGTGCTGGCCGTGATCAGCGAAGGCGTGATCATGCAGGATACCGAAGGCCGCATCGTCCTGATGAACCAGGCGGCGCGCGACCTGCTCGGATCGGTGCGCCACTTCTGGGACAGCGACCTGGGCCGGATGTTCGCCGCCGCGCGCCACCAACGCGCCCTGGACGGCGAGATCACGTTGGGACAGGCGCAGCGTGTGGACGTGAATGACCGCGTGATCGGCGCGCAGTTGGCAATCGTGGCCGACGTGGACGGCACCCGGCTTGGTACGGTCCTGATGCTGCGCGATGTGACCCGTGACGCGCTGGCCGAACGGCTCAAGGACCAGTTCGTCACGCAGATGAGCCACGAACTCCGCACCCCGATTACCGCTATCAAGGGGATGAGCGAAGTCCTGCTCGCCATGCCGGAAGACCAGCCGCCCAAGCGTAAATTCCTGGAAGCCATCAGCCGCAACGCCGCCGTGCTGGACCGCATGATCATCGAACTGCTGGACATTTCCGAGATCGGCGCGGGCAGTTTCGCCGTCCGCCGGGAAAACATCGATCTGGCCGAACTGATTTTTACCGTGATCAAGGGGCTGGAAACACGCATCGAAAAGGCCGATTTGCAGCTTTCCGTGATGATCAGCAACCGTGAGCGCCTGATCGTCACCGGGGATGACCGCCGCTTGCAGTGGGCTATCGGCCACCTGCTCGATAACAGCGTCAAGTACACCGAACCGGGCGGCGAGATCGTGGTGCGGGCGGGCCGCATCCGGGACGGGCATGTGCTGCTGGAAGTCAGCGACACCGGGGTCGGGATTTCGCCGCGCGACCTGCCGCACGTCTTCGAGCGCTTTTACCGGGGCGAGGCGCGGACGCCCGATGGCCGCACCATCGATCCGCGCGGATTGGGACAGGGCTTATTCGTGGCGCGGGCCGTTGTGGACGCGCACGACGGTTATTTGAGCGTGGCGAGTTCGCTCGGTGAGGGGAGCACCTTCACGCTGGCGCTGCCCGTTGACGGTCGGGACGAACCCGCCCCGGCCCGCCCCGCCGCGCCGCCGGAATTCCCGCCCGACGGTGATCCCGACATTGCCCCGCCGCCGGTCCTGGAACCGCCCATCGACCCGTTTGCCGACACCATGCCGAGCCGCGCGCTCCGTGAGGTGCAGTACCGCGTGCAGGACGGGGATACCGACCGGGCGAATCCGTTGGGGTAGACGATTGGCCCCTATCCCCCCAACCCCCTTTCCCCACACGTGGAGAAAGGGGGAGCACGCCGCGACGTCAAGTCCCTCTCCGCTTGCGGGGAGGGATTTAGGGAGGGGCTAACGTATGGAACACAGAAGGGCATCATGGCGATTCAAACGCAGCATTTGACGGTAGAGGAATTTGAACAGTTCGCGGCCCGGCCCGAAAACGCCGACCGGCTGTTTGAATACATCGGGGGGGACGTGATCGAAGCGGTATCCAACCAGCGTTCATCAGCGATTGCCTACCGGCTGGGTCTTATTCCTGGGCATGTATTTGCTGCAACACAACACCGGCGGCGTGACGACCGGCGCGGACGGCGGCTACGAAATCCCCGGGGAACGCTACATCCCCGACGTGGCGTATGTGTCCGCCGCGCGCCAGTCGGAACCGTCCGAAAACGCCTACGGCCCGATTCCGCCCGATCTGGCAGTGGAAGTGCTCTCCCCTTCCAACACCGCGCACGAGATGCGGATCAAGATCGTCAATTACCTGTCCGTTAACACGACCGTCTGGGTCGTGGACCCGGATCGCCGGGTGGTGGAAGTGTATGTGCCCGGCCAACCCGTCCGCACCCTGGCGGCGAACGCCACGCTGGACGGCGGCGACCTGCTGCCCGGTTTCGCGCTGGCGGTGGGGGATATTTTTCAGACCGGGCACGATCAGCGCGGCGTGTAGATCGTCACCAGCCCTGACAGCACCGCGATCCCCTGCGTGATCAACAGCCAGTAGCCAAGCGCGTCCATCGCCAGGTCGGACGGTTCCGTGATGACGACCCCACACAGTGCCAGGAAAACGCCGAGCGCCGCGAATCCCAACCGGAACAACCAGATTTCCGGCTGGTGCCAGCGTTGTTTTAATTGTGAGAGCAGCATTGAAAGCGTCATTGTGATCCTAATCGCTCCATAAAAAAATGGACTCGTACCGCAAAGGGTTGACAAACCGCCTGAATTTTATCACACTATCATCCTCTTACCGGGCGAATCAGTGGGAGCAATATAATTATGCTGGAAGGTACGATTGTTGATCTGGTTCCGTTTGAAGACGACTACGCCACCTACCTCAAGCAGTGGATGAACGAGGAATCGTGGTTCCGGGCGCGGCCTTTTGACCGGCGCGAACCTCACACCGAGCACGACGTCAAAAAATTCATCGAGGACATGGAAAAAAGCGATCACGGCCAGTTGATCGGGTTCCAGGCCAAAAACGGCGATCCCATCGGCGGCCTGCTCTACGATCACGAGTGGACGCGCGTGCGCAAGGCGGCGGCGATCTTTTTTGTGGGCGATATGCGCTACGAGGGATCGGACGAAGTATTGGACGGTCTGCTGATGCTGTTGCGCTACAGTTTCGAGACGCGCGGAATGCACCGCATGGACGCCTCGGTGCTGGCGTTTGACGAGACGCGGTTGGACGCTTATCGCCGCGCCGGGTTCGTCCACGAGGGCACGCTGCGCCAGCATGTCCGCTGGGATGCCGCCTACGTGGACCTGCACATGCTCGGTCTGCTGGAAAGCGAGTGGCCGGGCTATGCGCAGATCGCGCCAACATTGGGCCTCCAGGCCAGCGATCTGGAGCCAAAGCCCAAACCGGAGCCGGAAAAGAAAGACGAGAAGAAGGACAAGTAGCCTCACCCCCCCGCCCCCTCTCCATGACGCTGGCGACCTCCGGTCGGCGCTATGGAGAGGGGGAAACCGTCGCCGCGTCAAGCCCCCTCTCCGCCAGCGCAGCGCAGGGGAGGTGTGCGCTTCGCGCACGCGGGATTATAGGGGTGAGGCTAACTCAGAACGCATAACCCAAAACTCACAACTTTTAAGGACCACAAAACATGTTATACGGCCTGTTGGTAGACCTGGAACCGCTGAGCAGCGAGTTCTACGACGAAAAAATGTACGTGTACTGGAATAATGAGACGGCGGTCACGGCCACGATGGGCAGCCCGAATCTGGTGTCGCGCGCCGAGATCGAACGCATCCAGGAACATCGGCGCGGCGGGCGCGAGCGCGGCTATACCGGGGTGCATTTCATGATCCGCGCCAGGGACGGCAGCGTGATCGGCACGATGGGCCTCAACTGGGTAGACGAGTGGCACCGCACCGCCAACCTCGGCGCGTGGATCGGCGAACCGGACTATATCGGCGGCGGGCACGGCCAGGATGGGCTGCTGCTGCTGATCGACTACGCTTTCGACTGGCTGGACCTGCGGCGGCTGGACCTGATGACGATGGGGATCAACATGGCGGCCCAGGGCGCGGTGGAGCGCTGCGGCTTCATATTTGAGGCGCGGCGGCGGCACGGCACGCTGGTAAACGGCCAGCGGGCCGATACGCTGCAATACGGGATGCTGCGCGAGGAGTGGCCGGGCCGCGCCGTGATGGTCGAACGGCTGAATCTGCGCGCCAGGGCCGAAAAACGCTACCCTGATTATTTCGGGAATGGCAGCAAAGGGGATTGATCATGCTGGAAGGAACAATTGTAGACCTGGTGCCGTATGGCGACCGGGTAAAAGACCTGGATTACGGCTGGCTGAATAACGAGTCCTCGTTCTGGGGCGCGGGTGGCGACCGGCGTTTCGTATCGCGGGCCGCGCATAACACCCGCTGGGAACAATGGATCGAGTCGCCGGACCGGGACCGTTCAGCCGAGATCGGGTTCGCCATCCAGACCAAAGCCGGTCAGATCATCGGCTATGTGGGCGTGACGTGGCTGAATCACACGCACCGGCTGGCGCTGTTGGGCGAGAAGATCGGGGACCCGGCATATTGGAGCCGGGGCTATGGCTCGGACGCGCTCATGCTGCTGACGGATTACGTGTTCGACTGGTTGGATATGCGTAAAGCGTGGGCCTTGACCACCAGTATGAACGCCCGCGTGATGCGTATGATGGAAAAACTCGGTTATACGTTCGAGGGCCGCAACCGCGAGGGCACGCTGGCCGACGGGCAGCGCTTCGACTGGCTGTATTACGGGATTCTGCGCGAGGAATGGCCCGGTTACGCCGTCAAAGCGGCGGAACTGGGATTCACGGGACGCACTGAATGATAAGCGAAGGCGGAATGGGACGCAGATAAACGCAGATGAACACAGATTAAAGGACTGAAACATCAGCCCATAACTCAATATCGGTAGGACTACAGGATGGCGTAATCGTGAGTTAGCCCCTCCCCCTGGCCCCCTCCCCACGTTGTGGAGAGGGGGAAAACGGCGCGACCGGCCCCCCCTTTCTCCGCCTGCGGGGAAAGGGGGTCGGGGGGATAGGGGCTAACTCAATACCAATAACTTTAAGGAACTTACACATGCTCGAAGGACTCCTGGTCGATCTGGTGCCGCGCGGCGATACGTTTGAACAAATGGAACACAAGTGGGAAAACAGCGAAGCCCACTTCTGGGCGTCGGCGGGTGATCGCGTCTTTCTCTCCCATGCCACCATAGAGCGTTGGCATACCGAGGAGCGCGAACGGTCCGCCCACCGGCATCCGAAAGGGGTGCGGTGGGGCATCCAGACCAAAGACGGCACGCCCATCGGCGATATCGGGATAGGGTGGGTGCTGCCACACCTGCGGCTGGCGATGTTGGGCGCGATGATCGGCGAGCCGGATTACTGGGGCGGCGGTTACGGGACGGATGCGCTGCTGCTGATCGTGGATTATGCCTTTGACTGGCTGGATATGCGGCGGCTGTGGTTGGGCACGATGAGCATCAATACTCGCGTGGTGCGCCAGATGGAAAAGGTCGGATTCAAGCCGGAAGTCCGGTCGCGGGACGCCTGGCTGGTATCCGGGCACGGGTTCGCGGACGAGATCGTATACGGCCTGCTGCGCGAGGAATGGCCGGGTCGTGACGCCGTGATCGCGCGATTGGGATTGGTGGCGCGTTCCGAGTAATCCGTGAAAGTTAAATGGGACGCAGATGAACGCAGATAAACACAGATTAAAAAACTAAAAAATCAATGAGGAAACCTGATGATGCTTGAGGGATTATTGGTCGATCTGGTTCCCTATGGCGACCGCTACAAGGATCGCCAGCACGACTGGCGCAACAGCGAGGCGTGGTTCTGGCTGGATGTGGGCAACCGCGAGTTTGCCACCCACGCTTCGATTGAGCGAGACTATGAACGTTACGCCGAACGGCAGGCCGAGCACCGGTCGCCGAACGTCACGTTTGGCATCCAGACCAAAGACGGTAAACCGTTGGGCCTCATGTCGCTGAACTGGGTGATCCCGCACCTGCGCCTGTCGATGTTGGGCGCGGGGATTGGCGAGCAGGCGTATTGGAACGGCGGTTACGGGACCGACGCGCTGCTGCTGATCGTGGACTATGCCTTTGACTGGCTGGATATGCGGCGGCTGTGGCTGGCGACGATGGGGCCGAACGTGCGCGTCCACCGCCAGATGGAAAAGGTCGGGTTTACGCAGGAAGTCCGCCACCGTCAGGCGCTGTGGGTTGAGGGACACGGTTGGGTGGATGAGGTCATGTACGGTCTGCTGCGCGAGGAATGGCCGGGTCGTGACGCCGTGATCGCGCGGTTGGGATTGGTGGCGCGCGCTGAGTGATTGGTAACGCATAAATGGGCCGCAGATGAACGCAGATACACACAGATAGAAAATCAAAAAATCTGCGCGCACCTGTGTTTGTGCTGCCGTTAGCGAATTGGGCGCGCAGGGGCGTGGCGACGTTTTCCCCCTCTCTATAGCGCAGCGTCATGGAGAGGGGGCCAGGGGGTGAGGCTAACCGGGCAACGCTCACCAGCAAAAATGCCAGTTTCCCCCTTACCTTAATGTGTATGGGGCCAGGGGGATGAGGCGTTATTTCAACCCCCGCCGCAACGCCTGCGGACCGGATTCCCTTCGTAGCGTGGCTGTGAGCCAGGCGACCGCCGGGGCAGGACCCACGCCGTCACGATTCCCACGATCACCACGCCCACCAGGATCAGCGTCCCGATCAATGTGGCGAGCGATCCGAGCGCGCGGTCATATTCCAGCAGGCCGTAGCGGTTGAGCAGGTTCCACCAGTCATGATGGCTGGAATCCATGCCGAACAGCAGCGGCAGATCGCGGGCGCGGGCGTCGGCAATGTAGAGTGAGAGATTCAGGAAACTATGCCCGGTGATCGCCAAAAAGACCAGCGCCCCGGTGAGCCGCCGGTAGCGGAGCAGCACGTACACCGCCAGCAGCAGCCACCACAGGATTTGCCAGATTGATCCGCCCAAAAATCCCAGCGTCCAGCCAAACGGGTAACAAATGATGTGCCCGATCTCATGCGGGCCGATGGTCAGCATCCACGCGATGCGCGCCGTGAGGCTGTCGTGCCGGTCCTGCAAGTGATCGATCAGGCTGAGCAGCACGATCAGCCAGAAGACCGTTTCCAGCCAGCCGTAGAGCGGGACCGGGTGCGCCGTGATCAGGTGGCGGATACGCGCCGCCGGACCATTCACGGACGGGAGGGCGGCAAGTTCGGGCGAACCGGGCAAGTCAGGGAGCGCGGCTTCCGCTGTCACGCGCGGCGGCTGGATCGGGCGGATCACGGACTTTGTTTTGACCCGATGATCACGCCCGTCGAGCCACAGCCCCGCGATCACCAGCCCGGTTCCGGCCAGGGCGACCAGGGTAAGCAGAATGATTTCCATCGGCGTTCGCAGTTAGCCCCTTTCCATAACCCCGCGCGCGATGAACCAATTTGCCCCTATCCCCCAAACCCCCTTTCCCCATCAAAGATGGAGAAAGGGGGCTTAACGGCGCACGTTCGAGCCGTATTTCCCCCTCTCCATTTTGAATGGAGAGGGGGCCAGGGGGTGAGGCCGTTTTCCGATCATCCCGCACCCAATTCGCCAACGATATCGCTTGCGAGGAAAAGGGTTGGGGGGTGAGGCTAACAAACGTTACGGCGTCACGGTTGGCACATCGGCGCACGCCCCGCGCGCCGTGACCAAATCGGAACGAACCCACGCCCCGGTTTCCAGACGCCACCACACGAAGCCGTCCGCGCCCTCGGCCTGCCCGTCCACGGTGATAATTTCCCCGCCGGACAGCGTGCCCTGGCGGTCGTAATCGGTGCCCGGCCCGGCGCGCAGATTCACGTCGCCACCGGCCATCACGCCGCATTCCCCTTCGAGCGAAATCACGCTATCGACCGAATGCGCCCAGAGGTTAGTGCCTTCACAGCGGGCGGTCGGCCCGTCCGCTACCAGCGAAATCCCGTAAGTGCCCGACCGTTCCCGGACGGTCATATCTTCCAGCACCGGCTCGCCATCCACAAAAACGGTGAGCGTGTCTTTGGTCAGGATATACAGGATGTGATGCGGTTGGCCCATATCCAGGCCCAGCGGCACGTATTCATAGTCGGCCTCTGCGCCTTCGACGGCCTGGTCTATCGCTAACAGATCGCCATTATTGGTCAGGCTGACCTGGATATAGACCACAGCGTCGCCGTTTGCGTTGGTGTCGATGCGCGACATCAGCCCGCAGTGCTCAAATTCCTCGATATCGCCGATGATGAAGTCCAGTTCGCCCGCCACGACGATATTCGTATGCGGACGTTGGCTCGCCAGCGGCGTATACCAGTATCCCGATCCCTCAAAGTACGCGCTCGGTTCGCGGAAAATCTCCGTACCCCCGGCAGGAATCAGGCCCGCGTCTTCCAATTCGGCCACCGCTTCCTGGCTCGATTTGTCAAAATCGGTCAGGGTTGTGACACCGGAGGACAGCGGCGGAAGCGTGATCCCCGGCCCGGTGTCGGTGGCGATTTCCCACAACCAGGGATTGAGGAATGTACAGGCGGTGACGTCGCTGCTCTCGTAAGTGCTCATCGAAACGGACACCTTGCCGCTGGCGCTGCTGTCATCCGTGACTTTGGCGGTCGGCTCGCCGTTGACCACCACGTACATCGTGTCGCCCACCGCCACGATCACCAGATCGTTTTGTCCGTTGGCGCTGATATCGGTGGCGGGCGAATCGACGTATAGGGAGGACTGCCACTCACCCTGGTACAGCTCGGTGAAGACGATTTGATTTTCGCGGTCGATCTCGATCACGTAATAGTTGGCGTCGTCGGCTTCACGGATCACGAATCCGCAGCTATCCTCGGTGTCGTCCGTTCCCCACCGGATCGTTGTGCCGACCACGATATCGCCGTAGGCGTCTTCCTCGGCAAAATAGGTTCGCCGGATCATGTTGTCTTCGCCGGTGAGGTCGATCTGTTCCTGATCGACCTGCGCGATCAGTGTGCCGTCGGCGGTGGGAATATACCCGGCATCTGCCAGACTTTTGACGACATCCTGCGGCGACCCTTGCGCGCCCACGATCCCGGTGAGGCTCCCGGCGATCACGAGCGCCAGCAGACCCACCAACACGGCAGTAAACTTACTCTTCATGACAGTTTTTTCTCCTTAGTGTGATAACATTTCGCGTGTTGCAACCACCAGCCCATTATCAGGGCTTACTCATCTAACGTTTTCAGGAATGCCACCAGATCGGTCAGGTCCGCCTCAGACATCTCGGCATAGGCGGGCATCGCGCCGGGTGTATAACCTTCCACGACGAAGACCGCCGGTTCAACGATGGACTGACGCAGGTAAGCGTCCGCATCCTGGCCGACCACGCGCTGCCCGGCCACCGCGCCGATCCCGGCCAGCGATGGCCCATCCATCATGACGCCCGCGCGCAGCGAGTGGCAGGCTTCACATTTTTGTGCGGTGAACAGGATTTCGCCGTTCCCGGCGTTGCCAACCGGCGGCGGCGCGATCATGGGAGTGGTCGTTGGCGAGCCGCTGCCGGTCCCGCCGCTATCGCCGTCATCGCCCCCACACGCGGCCAACCCCAGGATCAGGACCAGAAGCGACAAAATCAGCACGATCATTCGCCGTTTTGCTTGCATGGGTTATTCCTCTCGTCTGGATGACTCCACCAGCCCCAGTATACAAGAAAATACCGGGAAACACGCAAGCGGGCCGCCAACCCTGCGATAAAAAAACGGTTGTAGTAGAATCGGGTTATATATTGACTGATAATGATCTTGGGGCACGAAGGAGCAAATTTGATGATCCAACTGGTGCGACGAGGGGGGGCGGTGTGTCTGCTGGTGGGGATGCTGGTAGTGGCCGGACTGCCGGGCCTGCGCGGGGCAGACAGCCGCGCCGCGTTTGCGGCGTCAGCGGCCCAATCCGGCCCGGCCCGCGTGCGATTCGTGAATGCCACGCCGGACGCCGCGCCGCTGGATGTATACGTGGACGCCGCGCTGTATGTGGGCGGATTAACGGCAGCGTCCGGGTACATGGACGCGGACCCCGGCCACCATACGATCCATGTGCGTCACAGCGGGGGCAGCACGGATGCGGCGACGGCCCAGGTGACGCTGGCAGGCGATCAGCGCGTGACGGTGGCAACATCCGTCAACGAGTCCGGTTCGGTGGAAATTCAGGTAATCGAGGACGACGTGAGCGCCCCGGCCCGCAACGCGGTGCGGATCAAGGTGGTGCATGTTGCGCCGGGGATCGGGCCGGTCACGGTGACGGTGAGCGGC
>JAFGTJ010000429.1 GCA_016934195.1 Anaerolineae bacterium
CAATGGACATCGAACCGGGCGATATCAATCCCCAGTTGGTGCAGTTGGGCCTGACGGCGATAGCGCTGGCGGTCAAAGATGGGACCTACACCTGGGAACAGTGGGTCGGGCTGGACGACGGCTACCTGCACAAATTCGCCACCGCCTCCGCGATCACGCTGGACATGGGCTATCTGCCAGACGCGGATACCGAACCGATCACGGTAGCGGCGAACGTTTCCGTCACGCTGGACAACATCAACGGCGACATATTCGCGGACGTGGAGCCGCCCGCCGCGTTCCTGCCGCTGGACGACAGCGACGATTTCCTGGTAGGCGGCGAGTCCATGATCGACGCGCAGCTTGAAGTCGGGCAGGCGTTCAGCGGCGCGCTGACCGAAGGCGACGACGAAACCGATATGTACGGTGTGACCCTGAGCACCGGGCAAACGGTATCCATCGAAATCACAACGGACGGCGGCAGCACCACCCTGGAACTCTACGGACCGGACGGCTTTTCGGTGGCGTGGTTCGACAGCTATTCGGCGGACGCGCTGGAATACACCGCCGAACAGGAAGGGCGGTATATGCTGGTGGTTGAAGGCTACTGGGACATCAAGTACGAGGTCATTGTCCGGCTGAAATAGGGACGGTCGCGGCAGACCATTGGCGGCATAGATGCGGCATCCCTGCCGCATCTATGCAGAATCTATACGGCTCTCAGACATTCCTTAATCGGCGCTTGATTGAAAGACCTTATAATATAAGTATCCGATAGCGTGACGTATGTAAGCGGCGCAGTGGGGGAAAACCCGCACTCAGACGCTAACCGCCCTGCCAGAGAGTCTCAAGGAGGTGCGTTCCCATGACTGATCCCAAGAAAAACATCATCCGTCGCCTGACCCCGGACCCCCTGCCGCCGCAACCGGCGGCACAGACTGCGCTGCCGCAGGTGGATTGCCCGCACTGTGGCAAGCCGAATCCCGAAGGCGATCTGTACTGTTTTAGCTGCGGGAATATGCTGCTAACGCCCGGCGGGACGCGCCGTATCAGCGCCGTGCAAACGGTTGAGATCGATGATCGCAGCGATGCGTACTTCGGCGACAAAAGCACCTTGTATTTGCAGGTGCAGGGAGCCAGCGAAATGATCCGCGTCCAGCCGCGCAAGGATGGCGAAATGATCATTGGCCGCCAGTCGCCCGACAGCGTGATGATCCCCGATGTGGACCTGTCGCCCTACCACGCCGAATCACAGGGCGTCTCGCGGCTGCACGCGGCGATCACGCGGAAAAACGACACGCTGATCCTGTCGGATATGGGCAGCCTGAACCATACCCACATCAACCAGCAGCGCCTGCACAAACACGAAGTGCGCGTGCTGAATAACGGCGACGAATTGCAGTTCGGTACGCTGGTCGTGCGGGTGCATTTCCGGCACGGGTAGGCATCCCCTTACCGCTTCCCCAACAGTCCCGGCGGGACTTTGCGTCATGCAGAGTCTCGCCGTTTATTTTTTACTCAATTTTTATAACCATCTTCTTACCATGCTTATATCCCCTGTTGATCGGTATAGGGTCTAATAGGGTTAGTAGCTTTATATCTGCGGAATCCCGCAGCCTACCGGTGGTCAATCATCTATCATAGGAGCATCATCACCCAATGGGAGTATCATACGAAACGTCCGACGCGAAAATCCGCCAGTTGTTCGCGTTGTATATGCAACTGCGCCAGGCCGGGTACAGCAGTCAGACTGCCTGGAACCGGGTCACGCCCGGCGCGCAAACGCTGCCTTCGCGCGAGCAGGAACGACTGGCGAATATGCTGCACGGGTGGGAAGCCAAAGACGGTCGGCATTATCCCTCGCATGAAGACAATCACAACACGATGCACGTCGATAAGGCGGCGGTCCAGCAGGCCCAGCAGCAGCACATACAGCAGCACATGCAGCAGCAGAGCCAGCAACAAGCCCCGCGCCCCAAAGGGACGACACTGCTCCGGCGGCTGATCCCCGGCGTAAACGCGCCCCAGGACAATACGCCCGCGCCGGTCGCCTGCCCGCACTGTGGCAAACCGAATAATCCCAGCGAACCGTACTGCTATAGCTGCGGCGAATTACTGTTCAGCCCGCCGGTCAATACCCGGCAGTTAACGGATGCGCAGGCCGCGCATATTGAGGACGAAGCGTATTTCGGGCCGGGGAGCGTGCTGTTTATGCAGGTGCGCGGTCATGACCGCATGGTAGAAGTCAAGATCAACGGCAGACAGGTCGTGATCGGGCGCAGTTCGCCCAACAGCGCCATGCTGCCCGACGTGGACCTGGCCGCATTTGAGGCGGCGGCGCTCGGCGTTTCCCGGATGCACGCCGAACTCAAACGCGAGCAAAACACGCTGCTGCTGTCCGATCTGGGCAGCGCCAACCATACGCACATCAACGGCCAGCGGCTCCACGCGCACGAGGTCCGCGTGCTGAACAACGGGGACGTGATCGAGTTCGGGCGGCTGATGGTGCGGCTGCACTTCCGGCACACGTAAGCTTTCAGCTTTCAGCTTTCAGCCGTCAGCAATAAGTATCTACTCGTACATTCGCCTGAGTAGGGGCGCTGCCTGCCGCGCCCAAGAATCTACGGATCGGGTGTAAGCGAGTAACGGTAAGCGGCATTGGGGGCCAATCGGCTCACCCCCCTATTTATCCCAGGCGGCGGGACTCCTCATGGGCGGAGTCCCGCCGCCGCTGTTTTTAGCCCCTGACTTTCTCGAAACCCGCTCAGGAAGAGGGAAAAAACGAGTGTGGCGAGGCTTTCTCCCTTCTCCCTCCGATAGAAGGGCCGGGGGTGAAGGGTTACTTGAAATATGATCATGCTATTTTGTAGCTCTACCACGATTTTCGATATGGCACTGGCAAATAAATAGTGTATTATTGATGATATCAATCAGATTTATTCGCATTCGGAGAACCCTATATGAGGCGCTTGCGCATCCTGACCATCTTGTGCTTGTTGTCTGTTGTTCTACCGTTGAACCCGGTGCCTGCTCAGGCCCAAACCGATCCCCTTATTGCACCAAATATCTTTTTGCGCGGTGTCCCCATCGCCCAGGGGATTCGCTACACTGCCACGATCATCAAACCCGATGATACGGGACTGATGCGCAACGTGAGCGTAGAAATCACGCTGCCCGCCGAAGCCGTGTTTAACGAAATGTTTATTCCGCGCCAGACCGAATTCGATGTGATCCGGCGCAATCAAGTGGGGCAGCTAACCTTGATCTGGCAGGTTTCATGGATCGATGCCAACCAGCCCGTTGATACGGTCGCGTTTACCGTCGCGCAACCGCTCACCAGCGAAGTCGAGTTTTTTGCTTCGTGGCTGGCCGAGAACGGATCGCCCGTAGTGGAAAATTTTCTAGAAGTCCCGCCTATCAGCGCTCCCATACAGGCGATCCTACAGGGTCCGCAAGTACAGCCCTTATCTGCCGAATTTAATCCACCGCCTGATCTGGGAAATATCTGGTGGTGCTCGTTAGTTGAAGTTGACGGGCTTCTTCCTGGAGCCGGGGTCTTTGTCAGTGCGCCGTTACGCCGCCCCGTTGCACCATTTACACCGCTATCCCTGTTCCAGCAGCAGCCCGACGGCACATGGATTGCCCTTGCTGATCAGGGAGTCGTCACTGCTGACGGGCAGTTTGTCATGTACACTCATCCGGGGGGCATTGTAGCGGCTGGCGGTCCTACCGAGATTCAGCCCGCAGTGGTCGATGCTGAACACGCTAACATTGTGAACGTGATCGAGGTTTTGCCTGCCGAACCAGAAGCCGCGCCAACCACCGAACCAGAAGCCGCGCCAGCGCCTACGGTAGCGAGCATCACAGATGGTTCCAGCAATACCGTCATTATCGGTGAAGTTCCCCCGCCGGAACAGAACAATGCGCCTGTTCCAACCGATGTGCCGCCTGCGGTTCCTTCACCGGCTGGTATCGTCGATGGCACCAGCAACACCATCATCGTCGGTGAAGCGGCCACCGTCACGGCTGCACCGTCCCCGCTTGCTGCCGAACTCACGACCACGCCGGGTATTCCGCCGACGCAGAATGTGGTCGATG
>JAFGTJ010000430.1 GCA_016934195.1 Anaerolineae bacterium
AACCGCTTATGCTCACCGATTTTCTGGAAGACACTCTCGGCCACGACGCCGCCGACCTGATCACACGGCTGCTGCTGGTCGCCGTGATCCTGATCCTCACCTGGGTGATTCGCCAGATCATCACGGCTATTATCCCCTCCCTGATTGGCAAGCTCACCAAACGGACCGAAACGCGGCTCGATGACCAACTGATCGAAGCCGTGCGGCCCCCGCTGCGCCTGCTGATCCTGGTGGGCGGGGGGTGGGTGGCGATCCTGGCGCTGGAACCGGACGCCGATCTGCAAAATACTCTCCGCCACGTATTCGACGCGCTGACGGCGTATGGCCTGTTCTGGGCCATGTTCCGATTGGTGCAGCCGGTCGTGCGCCTGATCGTGCATCTCAGCCGCCGCACGATGGCGCAAACCGCGATCCCCACCCTGCTCGAAGAAAAGCTGGCGACGGTCTTGGGACAGGTCGCCAGGGCCGTGATCGTGCTGCTGGGATTCTCGTCGATCCTGGAATCGTGGGGCTATAACGTGGCCGGACTGGTGGCCGGGTTAGGGCTGGCAGGCGCGGCGGTGGCGCTGGCCGTCAAGGATACGCTGGCGAACCTGTTCGGCTACTTCGTGATCCTGGCCGACGAACCGTTCACGCCAGGGGAATACGTGGTATTTGACGGCATTCAGGGCACGGTCGAGTTTATCGGGTTCCGCAGCACGCGCATTCGGGTACTGGACCAATCGCTGGTCACGGTGCCCAACAATACCGTGAGCAATGCCAACGTGACCAACTGGTCGCGCCTGAGCAAACGCCGCCTGAATATGACGTTGGGTATCGACTACAACAGTTCGCCGCAGCAGATTTTGCTGGTGGTGCAGGCCATCCGAAAAATGCTGATGGAGCACGAACTGGTCCAGGCCGATTCGGTCACGGTCCAGTTTGTGGAATTCAACGACAGTTCGCTGGACCTGATGATCATTTGTTTCATGGAAACGCCCGCCTGGGGCGACTTCCAGGCCGCCAAACAGGACATTAACCTCAGGATCATGGACATTCTGGCCGAACGTAACGTCGGCGTGGCGTTCCCCTCGCGGACGGTATATGTCGAGCAGGTCACGGCTCCCGCGCCGGAACGGTTCGTCTCACCTCCCGACCCGGAACCGACCGCCAGCACCGCCTCCGATTCGCCCGTGCCCGACGACGCCGCGAATTAGCCTCACCCCCTGGCCCCCTCTCCATGACGCTGCGCTATGGAGAGGGGGAAACCGGCACAGCGTCAAGTCCCCTCTCCCCTGTACCGACCTCCGGTCGGCCTGTGCTGGCGGAGAGGGGGATTTAGGAGCTGAGGCCGTTTTTTGCGCCGGGGAATATTTTGACGCGATTATCTGGGGGGAAGGCCGAGTCGTCCTTTGGGAATTGTGCTATACTACGCAGCAGCAGAACCGGCTGTACAACAGTACAATTACCAGCACTATCAGCACGAGCGTATGCTATCGCACCGAATAAGGATGACGGATCGTGAAACACTTCTTAGAAATTGCCGACTGGACCTCCGACGATCTATGGGACATGCTGCGGCTGGCCGTCGCGCTCAAGGCCGAATACCGGAAGCGCGGCAATGCGCCGTTGTTTGCGGGCAAGGCGTTGGCGATGGTCTTTCAAAAACCGTCGCTGCGCACTCGCGTGAGCTTTGAAATGGCGATGCAGCATCTCGGCGGGCACGCGCTTTATCTCAGCCCGCAGGAGATCGGATTGGGAAAACGCGAGAGCGGAGCCGATATCGCGCGCGTGCTGGCCGGTTACGTGGATATCATTATGGCGCGTACCTTCGCGCACCAGCATATTCTGGATCTGGCGCAGTGGTCGCCCATTCCGGTGATCAACGGCCTGACCGATTACAACCACCCGTGCCAGGGCATGACCGATTACCTGACCATCTACGAGGAATTCGGCCAACTGGACGGACTGCACCTGGCTTACCTGGGCGACAGCAACAACGTCCTGACCAGCCTGCTGATGGGCGCGGCCCAGTTTGGCCTCAAGGTGACGGTTGGCAGTCCGGCAGGCTACCAGCCCAAGCCCGCCGTATTGGACGCGGCGCGCGCGCTCAGCGGCGGATCGCTGGACGTGAGTATCACCGATGACCCGGTGGCCGCCATCGAAGGGGCCGACGTGGTGTATACCGATACCTGGACCAGCATGGGCCAGGAAGCCGAAACCGAACAGCGCCGCCTGGTGTTCCCGCCGTTCCAGGTCAACGAGGACCTGTTGAGCCACGCGGCGGATCACGCCATTGTGCTGCACTGTCTGCCCGCCCATCGCGGCGAAGAGATCACCGACGCCGTGGCCGACGGACCCCAGTCGCGTCTGTTTCCGCAGGCGGAGAATCGGCTCCACGCCCAAAAAGCGATTCTGGTCACGTTAGTAAATCAGGAGGCTGGTACTATGGCGAAAAAAGGCTCGAAGGACGACAAAAAGGATAAGAAGAGTAAGAAAGACAAGAAGGACAAGAAAGACAAGAAGTAACCGCAGCCAGATTATTCAGGCCGTTGTGAGGATGGGGGCGTTGACGAGGCAGGGCGTGGCGAGTCACGGCAACATCCTCACCTTACCCGCCGCAGTGAACCAGCAGCAGTGAGAGCGTTAGCGTTAGGGTTGATACAAAACCATGCCAGGGAACCGCAAAATTTACGAACAGGCAATGACGATGGGTCACAGCGCGGCCTGGGACCAGGAATGGGACAGGGCCATCGCCGCTTATGGCCGGGCCGTGCAGGAGTTCCCGGAGGACCCGACCGCCCATAACAGCCTGGGGTTGGCGCTGATGCAGGCCCGCCGGTTGGAAGACGCGCTGAAGGTCTATACGCGCGCCCACCAGTTAGCCAACGACGATCCCGTGCCGTTGGAACGCAGCGCGGACGTGCTCGAACGCCTGGGGCGGCTGAAAGAAGCGGCCCAACAGTATATCAACGTCGCCGAGGTCTATCTGGCCCAGCGCGATCTGGAAAAAGCGATTGGCAACTGGGAGCGCGCCACGCGGCTCACCCCCGGCCTGATCCCGATTCACCAGCGGTTGGCGGTGGCCTACGAACGCACCGGCCAGAAAAAAGCCGCCGTCCGCGAATATCTCACGCTGGCGTTTAACTTCCAGCGGGCCAGCCTGACCAGCCGCGCGCAGCAGGCCGTCCAGCGCGCGCTCCGGCTGGAACCGACCAATCCGCAGGCGCTCAACACGCTGCGCGCGTTGGAAGACGGGGCGTTGATCCCGGTGGACGTCGTGGCCGATGATACGCCCGGCGCGCCTGAACCGCTCCCGCAGAATCAGTTCACGCCCGAAAACGAGGAAGAAGAAACCGTCGATGTGGGGGAATCCGATCCGCGTGGGCCGTTGGGCGAAGCGATAGAACATGCGCTGGCTGCGCTGGCGGAGTTCGTGTTTGAGTCCGGTAATCTGGACGCGGGCGGGGCTAACGCGATCCAGGCGGTCGAGTTGCAGCGCCAGGGCGCGGTGGGCGCGGCCATCCATGCTTACCAGACCGCGATCCAGGGGCGCATGTCGCACGCGGCGGTCTTTCTGAACCTGGGCGCGATGCAGTTGGAGAACCAGGATTACCAGGGTGCGATCATGAACCTGGAAATCGCCGCGCGTGATGGGGCGCTGGCCCCCGGCGCGATGCACGGCTTGATCCAGGCGCATACCGCGCTCGGCCACGCGCGCGCCGCCGCCCGCCAACTGATTCAAACGCTGCGATTGGTGGATACCGGGCTGGCGATCAGTGCCGAAGAGTCCGAGCAAATTTCCGCCGTCTATGACCGGCTGACCGCCGGGATCGAAGAAGCGGACGAGCAGGTGCTCATGCAGCTCAACCGGCGCTACCTGGAGCGGCTGACGGGTCCTGACTGGAAACAGCGTGTCGCCAAGACGCGCCGCCAGTTGGAAGACGAGATCGGGGATAATACCAAAGACCTGCTAGAGCGCATGATCTACATGGGGGACGCGGTGACGGAGGGCCTCAACCAGTTGGAACGCTACACGCGCAACGGGTTGTACGCGCTGGCGATGGATCAGGCCCATTACCTGCTGGAATCCGCGCCCAATTTTATGCCGATCCACGAGCGCATCGGGCATATTTTGCTGGAACGCAACATGATCCAGGACGCGATGATCAAATACAACCTCGTCGCGGACGTGTACCGGCTGCGTGGCGAGATCGACCGCGCTATCGGCATTCTGCGCGAAGCGGTCAAGATCGCGCCGATGGATATTTCGCTGCACGAAAGCCTGATCAAGCTGCTGGAAAGCGAAGGGCGGTGGGGCGAACTGCTGGACCAGTACATCGATCTGGCCGACGCTTACTACCAGTTGGCCGATCTGGAGGGCGCGCGTTCCACCTGCAAGGCCGCGATCCAGTTGGCGCAGCGCGAAGGCGCGCCCAAAGAGCAGGTGATCCTGCTGATGCACCGGTTGGGCGAGATCGACGTGAACAGCTTTGAACTGCGGCAGGCCATGCGGACGTATGACCAGATTCGTAAACTTGATCCCGCCGATGACCGCGCCCGCCGCCAGTTGGTGGACCTCAATTACCGGCTGAATGACCCGATTTCCGCCGTGCAGGAATTGGACGGGCTGCTGCGCGTGTACGCCCGGCAGCGCAAGGCGGGCCAGATCATCAAGCTGCTGGAGGAACAGGTCACGCGCTACCCGCAGGACATGGCGCTGCGCTCGCGGCTGGCCGCCGTCTACCGGCAGACCGGCAGCGCGGGCAAGGCGGTCGAGCAGTTGGACGCGCTGGCCGAGCTTCAGCTAGAGGCCGGGATGCACAAGGACGCGGTTGTCACCGTCCGCCAGATCATCGCGCTCAACCCGGAACACGCCGATACCTACCGCCGTTTCTTGGAACAAATGAGCGGGCAGTAACCTGGCGATATGAGGGCAACAGCATCAGCCCACAGTAGGTGAAGCATAGAGGGGCGCGCATTGCGGCGCGCCCTCGTTTTACGTTAGTATCGGGGACGGTGATTAGTGGTTATTGGTGATGAGTTGTTGGTTGTTGGTGATGATGGAGAAACCAAATAGAATTCACATGATCAAACTGGTAGGGGCGCTGCTGGTCGCGCCCTGGGCGGAGCAAGCGCCGATCCTACGATTGTGTGATTTTGAAATGGTTTCTCTATGAGTTCCGGCTGCGCGCTGACGGGTACACACGGGTTGAAGTTCGCCGCCGGGTTGGTAGGGCGCAGCAAGCAGCGCCCCTACCCACAACCATCGGGGTATTTTCGCCTGGCTGTACTGGTTCCCCGAAGCCGATCACTAAAAACTAATCACCAACAACTCATGACCCATAACTCAAAACGAACAGGGTACAGGTGTGGATAGGCTGATCTGGACATTAGACACGTTCCGGTGGAGCGACGTGCCGGACCTGCTGGTCGTGGCGGCGATGATCTTCGCGGCCAGCGTGGTGCTGCGCGGGACGCAGGCCGCGCCGCTGCTGCGCGGGACGATCCTGGTGGTGCTGGTCATCGGATTTTTTGCGACCGTGTTGGACTGGGTGGCGTTCCGCTGGCTGCTGAATCACATCATCACGGCGGCGGTGGTGGCGATCCCGATTATTTTCCAGCCGGAATTACGCCGCTGGTTGGAGCGGATTGGGCGGACCGGCTGGCGCGATTTGTTCAGCCGCACGCCTGCCTTTACCGACGATGAGCAGGTGGTCGGCGCGATCTGCGCGGCGGCGGCGCGACTGTCCGAACGGCGGCACGGTGCGCTGATCGTGCTGGAACGCCAGGACTCTCTGGACGAATTCATTGCGACCGGCGTGCCGATGGACGCGCACGTCAGCCCGCAGTTGTTCCTGACGGTGTTCTGGCCCAAAACCGAATTACACGACGGCGCGGTGATTCTCCGGCAGGGCCGGGTGGCAAGCGCGGCGTCGGTGCTGCCGCTGTCGTCGGGTCGCAACCTGACGGATCGCAAGCTGGGCACGCGCCACCGCGCCGGACTGGGGATCAGTGAAGTGTCCGACGCGCTGTGTGTGATCGTCTCGGAGGAAACGGGCCGGATTTCGGTCGCCAACCGGGGCCGCATGATCCGCCGCCTGGATGCCGACCGGCTGCGCACGATTTTGACGGCATTTTATACCAGCGCGCGCGTTCAGGCGGAAATGGCGTGGCCCTGGTCGCCGCTGGTGGCCCGCGCGCGCGGGGAGTGGGCGCGTCTGCGGGATCGCGGGTCCGGTCGCCGCGCGGCATAAAAAAACAGGCATGGGACGCAGATTAACGCAGATAAACACAGATTAAAAAACTGAAAATCGGTGTACATCTGTACCCAAAACTCAGAACCAACAACCAACAACCAATCACTGACAACCAACTACCATGCGCAAAAATACGTTCATTCGCTTCATTCTCAGTAACCTCGGCTGGCTGGCGGCGTCGCTGGCGCTGGCGCTCGTGATCTGGATCGCGGCCAAAATGGACAGCAACCCGGTCCAGCAGGACGAGATCAAGAGCGTGCCGGTCGCTGCCGACGCGATTCTGCTGCCGGACGGTTACGTCCTGGCGAGCGCGCCACCCAGCACCGTAACCGCCATTGTGCGCGCCGAACGCAGCGAGTGGAACCTGCTGCTGCCCGGTGATATCCTGATCACCGCCGATCTCACCGAACAGGTCAACCAACCGGGCGAATACCGCGTCGAGTTGGAAGCCGAGGTCGCGTCTCCGCTGCACGGGCGCGTGGTGGCGCTGCGACCGAGTTCACTGGTGCTCCAGGTGGATGAGCAGGCCGAAGCGCGGATGGCGATCCAGGTGGTGGTCAGCCGCGAGCCGCCGTTGGGCTACACCTACCCGCCCGATCTGGCCTGCGAAGAAACCGAGGTCGTGGTGCGCGGCAGCGCCGCCAAAGTCGCGGACGTGGCCCGCATCGAGGCGCGGTTAAATCTGAGCAACGACCGCAATCCCACCACCAAGACCGTGAATCTGACCGCCGTGCGCGAAAGCGAACTGTCGTTCCGCAGCACCGATCTGGAATTGACTCCGGCCAGCGTGGAATGTTTTGTCGATATCCAGACCCGCGAGGGCGTTACGCCGGTCGAAGTCCTGCCGGACCGGGGCGGGACCAGTCCGCCGGAAGGCTATCTGTTCGAGGGCTATACCGATATCGCGCCGAATACCGTTGGCGTGACCGGCAGCCAGGATGCGATCCAGGCCATGAACCAGGTCATCAAGACGACGCGCATCGATCTCAGCGCGCATACCGAAACCTTCACGACCGAGGTCCCGCTGGTGCTGCCGGACGGGGTATCGCTGGTCACGGAGAACCAGTTGGTCAGCGTGACGGTGCTGATCTCGCCGGTGCGCGGCAACCGTGAATTTCAGGACGTGCCGGTCGAGATTACCGGATTGGACCAGACGTTGTACCGCGCAACCGGGTTGGTCGAGACGGTCACGGTGAACATTGCCGGACCGCTGATCCAACTGCCGGACCGCGAAAACGTGCGCGTGCTGGTAGACCTGAGCGGCCTGTCACCGGGCAACCACCAGGTCGAGCCGGAAGGGTTGATCATGGGTGAAGGTGGGGACGACATGACGATCAGCGTGATCCCGGCCCAGATCAGCGTCACGATTGAGGCGCTCAACCCGACGCCCAGCCCGTCACCGGAGGCGACGGTGCTCCCGGCGGGCCGTTCGCGGGAGTGAGTGTGGCGGTCGGGATAATTCGGTCGGGGCAATGCATGAATTGCCCCGACACAAACGGTTTGGACCTGTTCCCTTAACGCTGTTCAGCAATCTCGGCCAGCGCTGCCGCCGCCAGCATCGCCGCGCCGATCACGGTCGCATTATCGCCTAACGCCGCTTCCAGGATAGGCAACTGCTCCGGCGCGACCGGGCGGATCAGGTAGTGGTACGTTTCCTCGCGGATAATGGGCAGCATGAAATTGCCGCATCCCTCGATCAGCCCGCCACCGTACACCACGCATTCGGGATCAAACGCATTCACTACCGCCGCCGTGAAAATTCCCAGGTGGCGCGAAGCGCGGGTCATCACGTCATGGACCAGCGGATCGTTTTCGCGCAGCGCGTCGGCGAGTGTGCCGCTGGTGATGCGCTCCGATTCCAGGTCGATCAATTTGGTGATCAGGCTGTCCTGCCCGCCGCGAATCGCGCCCCGGATATCGCGCTCGATGGCGGTCCGGCTGGCTAAGGCTTCGATGCAGCCGCGCCGCCC